>NZ_JAAUWS010000083.1:0-5264 GCF_014694465.1 Vibrio sp. S11_S32
TTGGTGTGGTAACGCCTTGGTGAGTCGTTAATGATTGTGCCGGTAGTTCAGTTAGTTGAACACTGACTTGATTATCGGCACTGGGTGTTTTTACTTGTGCAGCCGCTAACAAAGCGGGCATATTACCACCCAAAGTGATGCTAGGCTTATCCACATCAGCCGTTGCACCATCTTGTAAAAAGACCAAATCATAGACACCATCGCTGGCTGCGCCACCGGTTGCGTAGTCATTGGCGGCTAAAGCGGTTTTGGCCGAATTTAATTCAATATTAAGCGTATCAAAGCCGGTGACATTTGCCCGATTAATATTAAGTGTATTTGAGTAAGATTTTATGCCTGATCCGACAATAAGTTCGGTTCCGTTGGGGTCTATATTAGAGATAAACGTATTATTTCCTTGCCAAATAGCTCGATCAAAATTAAATGTCATCCCTCGAGCATATTGATCGGTTCCTCCTGATTGTGTGCTGAAGCCGGGGTTAATTGTCGAATTATTATTCAGCCAAATTACTGCAACATTATTACCAAAATCCACTGGACCTGAAATGATTGAATCTGTAACACTTAAGGTTGAAAGGTTAGTAAAGTCAAATCCACGCCCCTTATAGGTACTGTTGTTTATTGTCAGCCCGAAAACATAGGTTTCAGCGCTGATATTATTTAAGTTCACGGTAGCGTTGTCGATAAACCAGTCTGAAGCTTGGAACTTGGCATTGGTGTCGCCAGTTATCGTTGTTGTGCCATTTTTAAAATAAAAGCTACCATCACTCGGCGTTGTAGCGCCTTTAGCTTGACCAATGAAGGTAGCACCGTTGCCAATATTGATTGTGTTATCCCCTTCAAAATCCACAATGCCTGCACCATTCCCGCCTGTAAAACGGCTATAGGAGCGAAAAGACGTATTGTTAGCCAATGTGATAGTCGAATTTTTAATTGTAGGGTTGGTTAGCTGCAAGCTTGCATGCGAACTACCAAATGTGCCGGTTATATTAACGGTGGCATTATCGATGACAGATGGCTTTTTAGAATTTGATAGTTCCGAGGTTAGCACCACTTGGCTTTTATCAATGGTCAGTGTTGAGCCACTGCCCATGCTGAGATTACCATTGAATTCGTTAAAAATATCAGTGCCATTTGCTATGGTGAGGTCACTGCTATCTGCAATATTCAAGGATGTTGAATGATTCCCTACAGTTGTGCTATTCCAGGTAGCGGGAGCAATATCGAGAACATTACCAGTCCCCGTCACATTGATCTCGTGATCACCAAGAAAGGAGAGCTCGCTAGGACTATTACCACCACCAGTGACCCGTCCCATAGTGAGCTTTGAAGAATTTAGATTAATCGCATCGTAAATCAGTAGTTCAGGCATAGCATTAGGAGTGTTTCCTAAAGAAGAATCATCAGTCACTTGTAAATGAATGTTATCTAGATTCAAGGTTCGCAGGATGTAGTCATGCCGATTAGTATCAGTAGGAGGAGGAGAAATGCCAGCTCTGACAGCGACCATTTTAAAAATTTGTGTATTCGAATCGGTCCCTTCGACGTAAAAATTTTGTAGATATTTATATCCAGGTAAACCGACTGAGTCGACACCGGCGACATCTACATAAAATGCGTCATTGAATTTAGCAGAATAGCGCACGCCATCATAGTCGCCCGTTAGGTTACCCAATAGGTGGTTGAGATTGAACTCACTAGTGCGATTCACCTCCCATAAAAACGTTTTACCAGCAAAGTTTGCGTCCGCGGCTTGTCGCCGTCTATCATCCATCTCGAGGGTAGAGGCTTGCACTTGATCTAAGGTTAATGCCATGCTCAAAGTTGTGGCTATGCGTGATAATTTCATTATTTTTATCGCCCTCCCTGCGGACTTAATCTTAAGCTGTAGAAATTCCCTTCTCAGCCTGAACTTTCGTAATAAATTAAATTTTAGTAGATAATCACATTTTAAATAAATGATCGATTAAATTGAGTCGTAAAGCAATGTTCAAGGCCAATTAACCTAAAGCATTGAAGCTTTTAGAGTTTACCTTTGAATTAGTAACCCCTTAATTCTAGACAATAAAATAAAAAATGTACTAAATGTCCACTTAACGATTGCACCATGATAGCTGAATAATGAATAGCTGAATAATGATTTGAGTCACAGGTTTAGTGTACATTTGTAACAATTCCTATCTCGGCTTGTGCCCTATTCTGGTCAAGCCCAATAGGACACCTGACTTTGTAATTTTTCATAGTCGATTGGCGTTAAATCACCAAGCGTAGTATGCAACCTTTCATGGTTGTAATACCGGATATATTCCTCAACATCTTCTTTCATTGCATCACGCGTTAAATAAACCACATTGAGTAGCCATTCATTTTTCAAGCTACCGAAGAACCGTTCGACGACTGCATTGTCTAAACAAGCTCCAACGCTGCTCATTGATGATGTGATGCCACAACACATCCCGTCCACATGAGTAGTGTAGTGAGGAGGAATATTCATAAGTGCTTCAGAGTGTTTGATCCTTTCGTAACGCCAAAGAAAATATGCTTTATGCTTTGCTTTTCGTTGCCGTCTTTATAATTTTCAATACTCTGATTTTTTCGTGTTGAGGTTATTTCTAATGCTTCATCTAAATAAGATGAACTAGTTTGTTTCTGAAAAAAAGAAAAATTATAAGTAAAACTACAACCCCCAAAAGAACTAACAGGAAATTCATAACTTATTGCTTTCATATGAGTTTAACGGCGGATTGTATGATTCGTTATTCTTTGAAACTGTGAGATTACTCTCAATTCCGAAATATGAATTTAGGAGAGCCTGTATAACAATGCAGATGCAAATCATTGGTCAGAAATGCTGTTATGAAGGTTTGGGGGAAAACTCTGCACATCAGTTCTGCGCGATCTGTCATTACTAAATGTCAGTTTTTTTCTGGCGGGGATTATCAGCGTTCTGTTGCGCAAACTCATTTTGGTCGGGTGCAAATTGTTAGCACTCTTAGGCAGCCGAAGTTCACCCAAATACAGTTCATGTGATTACGAAAGTTTCTATCCAGAATTTTGCAGTACCGTACAATGAAAGTTGCTTCGGGCACAAGCCGAGATAGGAATTGTTACAAATGTACACTAAATCTGTGACTCAAGTCATTATTCAGCTATTCATTATTCAGCTATCATGGTGCAATAGTTAAGTGGATATTTAGTACATTTTTATTTTATTGCCTAGAATTAAGGGGTTACTAATTCAAAGGTAAACTCTAAAAGCTTCAATGCTTTAGGTTAATTGGCCTGAACATTGCTTTACGACTCAATTTAATCGATCATTTATTTAAAATGTGATTATCTACTAAAATTTAATTTATGACGAAAGTTCAGGCTGAGAAGGGAATTTCTACAGCTTAAGATTAAGTCAGCAGGGAAGAAGATAAAAATAATGAAATTATCACGCATAGCCACAACTTTGAGCATGGCATTAACCTTAGATCAAGTGCAAGCCTCTACCCTCGTGATGGATGATAGACGGCGACAACCCGCGGACGCATCCTTTCCCGCTTTTACGTATTTATATGAAGCGAATAAAGGGAGTGATTTCTTCGTCTCCTACTTAACGGGCAACTTAACGGGCGACTATGATGGCGTGCGCTATTCTACGCAATTTAATAACATATTTTTTGTAGATGTCCCCGATGTCGATTCAGTTGGCATAACTGGACTTAAACCACTTCAGAATTTTTACGTCGAAGGAGCAAATAAGTCAGAGATTTTTTTCATATCGGCGATTGCTCAAAACGCTGTTCCTGGTTCTGATAATCCGAATACTACCCCTTATGAATACGAACTGCGAACCTTGAATTTAGATAACGTTCATTTACAAGTCACAGACCGCACTCCGGCAAGTACGCTTTCTAATCAGCCAGATCTACTGATATACGATGCGATCAATTTAAATTCATCTCAACTTACTTTCGGAAATAAAGGTAAACTCTATTGGTTAGGCGATCATGAGATTAATGTTCGAGGATCTGGCAATGTAATTAAGATTGGTTCACTGGCGTGGGATAGCCCTGCTACTCGCTCAACATCATTAAACATCTTTGATGGTTCAGATCTGACACTTGAAAATACGAGTGAAATTTATAATAAATTCAACGGTAACCTTACGCTGAGTTCAGGCTCAACGTTGAATATAAAAAACAGCCAAATTGTACTGACTTCGGAAACATCGAATGCTAACTTCAAGGCATCAACAATAGATAACGCCACCATTAATATATCGGGCACATTCATCGGTCCATTTTTCGCCCATTTACACCTGACTAATCCAACAATTACTAATTCCACCATAACATTGGGTAATAATAATTCTTTCCGCTCCTATCGTCATTTTTCAACAGACGACACCACAATCCAAGGGGCGGTCACCTTCGAAGGAGATAATACGATTAAGCTTGGTGACAGCGCCATATTCAGTGGCCAATCTAAAGACGCTGCGCCATGGGAGGGCTACGGTGGCTTTTATTTTAATAACGGAACAACAACGATAACAGGCGACAGCAATGCTAAGTTTCAAGCGTCAGACTGGTATATCGATAACGCTACCGTGAGCTTAAGTAATGTCACCGCCGAAACCTATGTAGCCGGACTGACAATAAACGATAGTACCTACGAGGGACGTGGAATTAACTTTTCTAACCTGTCTACCTTAAGTGTTACAGATTCGACCATTTCGGGCTCAGTCGACTTTGGCAATGATCGTGCATTGCTTTGGGTGAATAATAATTCCACAATTAACCCCGGCCTAATCGCGCAATCAGGCGGGAGCAAAAAATACGCTCAAGGAATGGCATTTAATTTTGATTTGGCTGCTTGGTCAGGAAGTAATACGTTTATCTCTAATATAGACCCCAACGGAACTGAAGTTATTGTAGGAACAGGCATAAAATCTTACTCAAATGAACTTTTCATTAAGCGAGCAGACATCACCGGCTTTGATACACTAAATATTGAATTAAATTCGGCCAAAACCGCTTTAGCCGCCAATGACTACGCAACCGGTGGCAAAGCCAGCGACGGTATCTATGATTTGGTCATTTTACAAGATGGTGCAAAAACTGATGCGGATAGCCCAAGCATTACTTTAGGCGGTAATATGCCCGCTTTGTTAGCGGCTGCACAAGTAAAAACACCCAGTGCCGATAATCAAGTCAGTGTTCAACTAACTGAACTACCGGCACAATCATTAACGACTCACCAAGGCGTTACCACACCAA
>NZ_JAAUWS010000084.1:0-5121 GCF_014694465.1 Vibrio sp. S11_S32
TGGTAATTAACACAAACAGCATAGCTTTGCTTTGCAAGAAACTTGGAAGTTGCGGCACCAATTCCTCGGCTACCACCAGTGACCAAAACTATCCGATTCATCGATACTCCGTTTGCCGTATAACGCCTGCATAACACGTTTGCTACCATGCAAATTAAGCTCAAATTTGCCACTTAATACGGTAAACTCAAAGAAACCTAGAATGCCGAATGTAGCGAATCGTGTTGATGCATTTGTTATATTGCCATATCTGAAATAGCTAATTGAACAGCTTGAGCCGCATGAATTTCAGTTGTGTCGTATAATGGAACTTCTGTATGTGCTTGCTGAATAAGTAGAGCTATTTCAGTACAACCTAAAATAACAGCTTCAGCGCCCTGCTCATGCAAACTTTTAACGATACTTAAATACTTTTCTCTTGAGTCAGAGTTAATAACACCTCTGCACAATTCATCGTAAATAATGTTATGAACAGTCGTACGACTATTCTCTTCTGGTACAACAACTTCAATACCAAATTTTTCGACCAAACGATTTTTATAGAAATCCTGCTCCATAGTAAAACGAGTACCAAGCAGCCCAACTTTTTTAATGCCATCAATAACCAATTTATTAGCTGTTGCATCGGCAATATGAAGAATTGGGATTGATATGCTACTTTCAATTTCAGGAGCCACTTTATGCATTGTGTTAGTACAAATAATTAGAAAATCAGCACCACCAGCTTCAACCGATTTTGCAGCTTCTGAAAGTATTAATGCAGTTTCATCCCACTTACCCTGATGTTGTAACTTTTCAATTTCATCAAAGTTTACGCTGTATAGGCAGATTTTCGCAGAATTAAGTCCACCAAGTTCAGCTTTTACACCTTCATTAATAGCTTTGTAATAACTTGCGGTAGATTCCCAACTCATACCACCTAACATCCCAATTGTTTTCATTTTGTACTCCATACCTTAAAAAGCAATATAACAGTGTATTAGCAAGAAACTCGGATAAACCCGAATGGATTTTACACACGATCGCTGCTAATCAATTCATTTCTTGCCATAAGATACTCTAATAACGGTTTTTTAAAAGCATTTAGCCGATTTTATGCGATGGAGAAAGCGAGAACTGGGTTTAACGAGCCAGTTGTGACAGGGATGAACTTTCAATGTTTATATATTATTGTTAATTAACAATTACTTAAAGTTAAGCCTAATAAGACACATCTAAGCATAAGTTCTCGCTTTCACACAAAACCGCTTAATACTCACAAAATTGAATTGTAACTGTATAAATATACAGAGCAAGACTGGAATACTGTGCGGTGGACTCTCCACGAAATCAAGATTCAAATAAGCCACAACAACCCGTCCCACGCATTAGAACGAGGTTTCAGTAGCAACCCCATCCAACTTCCCCTTCTATTGATTATCATTGCCAATTAACCATATCAATCAAGGGGAAAAGTTTGTTTGGTGATCGCTGAAATAACCTCGACAACCCAACTGCCCCCTTCCTTTACCAAATACATTGCAGTTAAGCACCTGAATCTTCAGCCAAGGGAGGGCTGGGGCGGGTTGTTTTGGTGGTATTTATCGCAACAATTCGAGTCTCAATAGGCCGTGTGAGATCCTCACTATTCAGGATGACGAGCTTCTGGCTATAGCATTGACAGTTTAAGTTAGAATTGAAAGCGAGATTCCCTGTCTATTCGCTTAGGCTCATGCATGGAATGATGGAGGTTTACCACCCAAATAGGTCATCTCGGAAACGAGGGACGAGTTATCCGTGAGCTCGCTTTTGGTCATGAAATCAGTAATTAAAAACGTGGGATGTAAAAAAGCCCCAGCTAAAATAACTGAGGCTTAATGGCATTATTAGATAACGTTCAAATAGGGTTCTGGTTTACCACATCAGATCATCAGGTACCACGAAGTCGGCGTATGGGTCGTCTTCATCTTGCTCTTCTACGCTTAATACATTATTTAACACGATGGTATTTTCATCACGCAATGCAATTTTATCCGCTACACCGGCTGGAATAATGGCATATTCAGGCTCTTCGCTCATTGATGCACAACGCGCTATCGCCAAACGACCTTTGGTTAATTGGTCCTGCGTTTCTTTATCAACATGCAGTTTTTTGACTGTGGTGCCGTCGGTAAAGTTATAACCAATATCGCCATCGCGGATAGTGATACGGTTCATTTCAATTAACTGTTTAACTTGGGCTTTAAGTTCTTTTGATAACACCGCTTGTTTTTGCTCGGCACTTAATGCTTTATCGCGCTCGATTTGCGCTTGTTTATTCTCTTCAACCGCCGCGCGAGCTTCACGAGCTTGTACGCGTGATTTTTTAGATGATTTCTTCGCTTTTGCTAATTTTTTGCTGTTCACCAAACCGGCTTTAAGCATTTGTTCTTGTAAGGTTAATTTAGCCATAATGGGTTCAATAGCTCTCTAAGTCTTAATTGGAAATTTCTTAGCTGCGATTATACCTGTAATTTTTGTCAAGGTGCAGAATAAAGCTTGAGTTTACTTCAGATTATTAAGATCAACAGTTGCGCCGAACTGTGTTAAAATGCGCCGCGATTAATTATTTGAGGTTCACCATGTCAACGCTTAACTTTACCGAGATTGAATCTCAAGTCGAACAATGGCTGATCGATGTCGTGATCGGGTTAAATCTATGCCCTTTTGCTGCCAAGCCGCAACGCAATGAACAGATCCGTATATTTGTGTCCGATGCAAAAGTGGAAGAAGCATTACTCGAGGATGTGTTCCAAGAGTTCACTCGCTTAGTGCAAACGCCTGTCAGCCAGTTAGAGACAACATTGGTTGTGATCCCGAATATGTTAAGCGATTTCGATGACTATAATTTCTTCTTAGATTGGATCGATGCCTTAGTGAAACAAGAGCAATGGGAAGGCACTTTTCAAGTTGCGACTTTCCACCCTGATTATTGCTTTGCAGGCGCACACCCAGATGACGCTGAGAATTTAACCAATCGCGCGCCCTATCCTGTTCTACACTTGATCCGTGAAGACAGCATGGCAAAAGCGGTAAAACATTACCCAAATCCAGAAGCGATCCCAGACACCAATATTGCTCGAGTGGAATCGTTAAGCGAACAAGAAAAACAGCAATTGTTCCCTCATCTGTTTAGCAAAAAAGATAAATAATCGATAACATACGCAATAGGCAAAGAACATTAGTATGAAAAGAGTTGTACTTTATGTGGGTGCAAAATGCCCACACTGCAAAGCGGCGAAAATGTATTTAGATTCTAAAGGCATTAAATACCGCTTATGCGACGCTCAACTGCAACGCGGCCGCAAAGAATTAGAAGCAATGGGCGCGCGTGGCGTACCAGTATTAAAAATTGGCGATCGCATGATGGCGGGCTGGAACGCCGCCAACTTTGACAAAATATATAATAGTTAACATTTATAACAGCTAATAATTGTGTCGTTTATCAGTTCAATACTGGCGATGCAATAAACCCCATTCAAAACAGGTTAAGCAAAATGTCGCTTAGTCTGTCCCTTTATTATTAGGAAACAACACTTTGACTTCAACCACAACAAACGCATCATTTAGCAGCCTTAATCTTGATAGCGCACTTATTGAGAACTTAGACAGCTTAGGTTACCAATCTATGACCCCTATCCAAGCCGATAGCCTTCCGCTTATGTTGGCAGGTAAAGATGTGATTGGACAAGGTAAAACCGGCTCTGGTAAAACCGCAGCATTCGGCCTTGGTTTATTGGCTAACCTCAATGTGAAACGTTTTCGCGTTCAATCGTTAGTATTGTGCCCAACGCGTGAATTGGCCGATCAAGTCGCCACTGAAATTCGTAAGTTAGCGCGTGGCATTCACAACATTAAAGTGCTGACCTTATGTGGCGGCATGCCATTTGGTCCACAAATTGGTTCTCTTGAGCATGGCGCGCATATTCTTGTTGGTACGCCTGGTCGCATTTTGGATCACCTTGATAAAGGCCGAATCGATTTATCAGAAATGAACACGCTAGTTTTAGATGAAGCGGATCGCATGCTAGACATGGGTTTCCAAGATTCATTAGACGCCATCATTGCAGAAGCGCCAAAAGAGCGCCAAACCTTGTTATTCAGCGCCACTTTCCCGCCTGAAATCAAAAAAATTGCTGACCGCATTATGAATAAACCTGAATTGGTTAAGGTTGAAAGCCAACATACCGATAGCAGTATTAGACAGTTCTTCTATAAAGCCGACAGCTTTGAAGCGCGTATTCAAGCGACCCAGATTTTATTGTTAACGCACAAGCCTGAATCATCAGTGATTTTTTGTAATACCAAACGTGAAACGCAACAAGTAGCAGACGAGTTAGAATACAAAGGCTTTGATGTTATTGCGTTGCACGGTGATTTAGAACAGCGCGATCGTGACCAAGCCTTACTGCGCTTTGCGAACAAAAGTGCTTCTATTTTAGTGGCAACCGATGTAGCCGCTCGTGGTCTTGATGTTGAAAATTTAGATGCGGTGATCAACTTTGAACTGGCTCGTGACGCAGAAATTCACGTTCACCGTATTGGTCGTACAGGTCGCGCTGGCAGTAAAGGCATGGCATTTAGCTTATTCTCTCCAAAAGAAATGTTTAAAGTTGCTCAAATTGATGAGTATATGGACATTGCGATTTCGCCATCGACCCTACCTTCTTCAGATGTAATGTCTGATGCGCCTTATGTTGCTCAAATGGTGACAATTCAAATTGATGGCGGCAAGAAACAAAAAGTACGTGCCGGCGATATTCTGGGTGCATTAACTGGTGGTGAGCAAAGTATTCAAGGTAGCCAAGTAGGTAAGATCAACTTATCTGACATTCGCGCCTTTGTTGCTGTGCATAAAGATGTTGCCAAGAAAGCGTTGAAGATTATTTCTAACGGTAAAATGAAAGGCAAAACGTTCCGAGCTCGTATTATTAATTAATCTGACTTTTTATCGATGATCAAAACAGCCCTGTGAGTGAACTGACCCCCAATAGTTGGACACCAACATTGGGGGTTATTTTATGTCTAAGTACATCAGAGAATTAAAGCTGTACATTGCTCAGCGTTGCCTTGATGGCGAATCATCGACATCTCTTGCAAAAG
>NZ_JAAUWS010000085.1:0-5056 GCF_014694465.1 Vibrio sp. S11_S32
AGAAGATGTTGAAGAATATATCCGGTATTACAACCATGAAAGGTTGCATACTACGCTTGGTGATTTAACGCCAATCGACTATGAAAAATTACAAAGTCAGGTGTCCTATTGGGCTTGACCAGAATAGCTTTCGTAAAAATATCTATAGATACTAACCAAGTTTTAATGAAAAAACGAATAATAGATTATTGTAAAATGCACTTATCAGATTTCAAAGTTCCAATGGTAATAAAATTTAAGCTTGAGGATCTACATTCAACGCGATTTAAGAAAATGAGAAAAATTGATGGATAATATTAGGGGAAATAAAGTCGTAGTTATTAGTGGTGGAAGTAAGGGACTTGGAATAACTTTAGTTAAAAAGTATCTTTTAGAAGGTTATAGTGTAGCAACCTTTAGTCGTAATTCAAATGCTGAAATTGAATCAAATTTAAATAATAAAAAATTTTATTGGCAAAAAGTAGATTCTGAAAATATTTTGGATTTAAAAACATTCGTAAAGTCTGTTAAGAATAGATTTGGTAAAATAGATATTCTTATCAATAACGCAGCATACTTAACCGAAGGGTTATTAACATTAACATCCAACAAAGATATAAATAAATCAATAATGGTTAATTTAATAAGCCCCATTCAATTGATAAATCTTTGCTTGCCGAGCATGCTGAAAAATAAAGATGGTAGTATCATAAATATAGCATCTATTAATTCAGTTAGGGGTCATAAAGGTGTTTCTGTCTACAGTGCGACAAAAACAGGTTTAATAGGATTATCTAATAGTTTGGCGAAAGAATTAGCACCATCAAATATAAGAGTCAACTGTGTTTCACCTGGATTTTTCGAAACAGACTTAGTTTCTTATTTAGATGATGAACGACGTAAACAGATACTCAAAAGAATACCACTTGGTAGAATAGCCACAGTAAATGATATATCAGGTGTCGTATTTTTCATGACATCTATTGATGCAGCGTTTATTACAGGCCAAAATATAATAATTGACGGAGGTATGACATGTTAAAATTCAATAATAATCAAATACTAAACCTTACTAAAACTTACATTACTGAAATAATGACTGACAATGAATTAGATACAAGTGTAATTTTAAATATTGATACTAATTTCATTCATGATCTTATGTTTAAGTCTTTAATGCTTGCACAATTAATAATGCTTATTCAAGAAGATTTAGATGTTGAACCATTTATGGACGATTTTTCTATCGTAGATGTAAAAACAATAGGTGATTTTGTCAACGTTTACTCAATATCTTTATCTGATAATAAAGAGAGTGTCTCATGTCTATAAATAATTTTTACACTGTTGTTGGTGATGATTTCAAGCTTTTCGCAAAAAAAAATAAAGCCGTAACATTTAGTAATTTAGAGTTGCTGTTAGAAAAAAACCAAATAGACACTTTAAATTTAGGTCAAGGTCTCTCTAAGTCAGAATTGGTAAAAATAAATGAGATATCATCTGTCAAATTACTAAATGAATATAATCAAATACCAAAAGGATTAGTCCATAAAACTAATGATGTAAACACTTTAATATCAGATGTTATTAAAATTGGTGAAGATTCATTTTCTTTCGGAGTACAAATTTATAAAGGAAATGAATTTTTATTAGATCACATCACTGGTATACATATTAATGGAACATTGATAATTGAGGCTGCAAGGCAAGCCTTAGTTTCAGTATTAGAGTCTCATTATGGAGACGTTTCAATTGGCTCACGGTTTATTTTGAATTCATTCAAAACAGAATTTATTAGTTATGTGTATCCTATCGCTATTAATGGGAATATTAATATATTTAAAACATCTGAAAATAAAATATCTACTACTTTTTCAAGTACTGTATTGATAAAACAATTAGATAATATATGTGTCAAAGCAAACATAGATTGTTCTTTGACTAAAGAGTCAATTGCGAACCTAAATGAACACTTATCATCACCAAAGCTATAGGTACAATTATGAATACAAATATTAAATATGCATTTTTTGATCTAGATGAAACAGTTGTAAGCTTTAAAACAATGTTTAATTTTCTACAGTTTTTTTATATTTACACTGATAAGGATAATGGCCTTGAAATTTATGATAAGTATATGGATCAATTAAAAATAGACTGGCAGAACGATAAATCTAGGGAGTTAATAAATCGAGAGTATTATCATCTTTTTTCAGGTGTTGATTCAGAAGTTTTTTCAACAATAATAACAAAATGGTATGATTACTCTAGAAAGATGAAAGGAGATAAATTTTATATCAACCCTGTAATAATTGAATTAAAGAAATTAATTAAAAACAATACTAAAATTGTTTTTGTGTCAGGTTCAATTTATGAATTAGCTAATTTGATTGCTAAAAACTTGAATGTGGATCATGTGCTAGCCACAAAAATTGAAAAAATTAATAACGTCCTTACTGGGGAAATTATTCCTCCACAGACAATAGGTGCAGGAAAAGCTATAGCTGTTAATAGTTTCATGCAAGCTAACAACATTTCACCACAAGATTGCATAGCTTATGGCGACCATATCTCTGATTTTGAAATGTTGAAATCAGTCGGCGCTGGGGTTTTGGTTTCAAAAGATCAGAAGACAATATCGGCGGCCAAGTCTTATAATTGGAAGATTATTAATGATTTTTAACAATCGTATCTTAGGTAATAAACAATCTATTAACTGTATTTGGCAGAAGGAGAAAGTGTTAAATGAGTATTATTCTTGAATCAAATATACCAACTAAAAGATTAACAACTAATTTATTGTTTATCTTAACTTTTGCAGCAGGGTTATCAGTCGCTAATATTTATTATAACCAGCCGATGATCGGGATTTTGGCAAAAGAGTTCAATGTTTCTACATTTGCTGTATCTTTCATTTCAACATTAACTCAGGCAGGATATGCTTTAGGAATTTTTTTTCTATCCTCTTTAGGAGATAGAATTGAGAGGAAAACATTAATTATATTTACAATGTTTCTTCTAGGCTTAACGCTATTACTGGTAGCAACATCATCTAACTTAATCTGGCTCGGGTTATCAAGTTTAATAGTTGGTATCTTAGCAACTGTGACTCAACAAATTGTACCTTTAGCTGTTAACTTAGCTGAACCGGATAAAAGAGGAAAGGTGATTGGAACTATTACAGGCGGTATACTTCTAGGTATTCTATTGTCCCGAGCAATCAGCGGTATTATTACTGATTATTATGGATGGAGGATGATGTTTTATATTGCATCAGGTGTAACATTTTTACTTATGTTATTTTTATGGTTTTATTTACCAATTATCCAACCAAATGTCCAAATAGGTTATAAAAAACTGCTTATATCTATTTTTTCTTTATTTAATAAATTTAAAACATTGAGACAGGCGGCATTTATTCAAGGATTACTTTTTTCTGCATTCCTTGCTTTCTGGACTAATATTTCATCATTATTTGAATTGCCTTCATTTGGGCTAGGTAGCACTGCGGTTGGAATGCTAAGTTTGGTTGGTGCTGTTGGTGTATTTTCTGCACCAATTGCAGGACGTATGGCAGATAAAAAAGATCCAAAATCAGTAGTAACAATTAGTATCTCGATTGTTATTTTTTCGTTTTTACTATTCTACATATTTCAAAATGCTATTATTGGTATCATTAGTGGTGTAATTTTACTTGATATAGCCGTCCAATTTTCACAGGTATCAAATCAAACTCGTATTTATGCTTTAGATGCTACAGCGCGAAGTCGATTAAATACGGCTTTTATGACAACAATGTTTCTAGGTGGTTCTTTTGGCTCTTTAGCAGGTAGCATAGGATATCAGTTTATGGGTTGGAATGGTGTCTGCATCTATGGTGTTATTGCTTCTTGTGGTGCACTAATTATTTCACTAAAAAAATAGGGTATAAAATATATGTTTGTTGTTTTATGCAAAGATAGTCCTTCATGCAAATCACTTCGTGATTACTATTTAAAATCACAATCTGATTACATGAATAGCGGTAAAGCAGACATTATCATGTCCGGTCCATTATCTGACGCTAACGGCCCGGCTGGAAGTATGATAATTATCAATGATAAAAGTATTGAAATAGTGCAAACTTTTATCAAAAACTCACCTTTTTCAAAATTCAATATTTGGGATGATATAAAAATTCTTACATTTATTAATTATGCTAATAATAAATAATCAGACAGAACCATCGGCACAGTTTATTTAATATAATGCACATAGCTATAGATGTGTATGTGGTTTTATTTGGCTTTGTTGTGACTTTTAATATAAATATAGGCTCTGACGGATCCCCTCATATTTTGCCTAGCCCAGCGTTGTGTGTTAATCCCTGATATTCCAATATTGCCCATTCATATTGGGATTCATTAATGTGATATCGTCGATGATCTCTAACCTCACGACCTAACCTAGGGATTGATAGGACTCTTCGGTGCTTGATACTATTGGCTTGAAAGTCAAAGTGCCACTTGGATTGAATGACGGCTAAGCCATTCCACCACATTAAAATTTCTGCCAGCAATGCAATGAGCAACAGAATATCTAAACGCTTTGTACTGCGAGTTCGATTATGTCGAAGTGCGATGCCATAGGCAGTACTTTTTAGATCTCGGAATGACTCTTCAATTTGCATTCTCTTCGCGTATAAATTAACGATTTGAACTTCATTGAGCACATGTCTCAATATGTTTGTGGCCAATAACCAAGGCTCCTTTGCGCTGCGTTGATATAGATGAGTGGCAGAATGCTTCTGGCTTGTCCGACTATGACGTTTTGCTTTTCGTCCCTTTTCTAACCCTTTATAAGTAAGCGTTCACCAGCACCCTATTGACAGGGCTGGTGAACGTTAAAAACCGAATACGTTTGGGTAGGGCTGTCGATTCGTCACGGCTGTGACGATTTCGGACACAACTAACCATGCTGAGAGGCCACGCTTTTTGCAGGTTTCAGTTATCGTATGTATACGGCTGCGAAATTTATCACCAGCATCAGATGTCGTGCCGTAGCTAATTTTGCGTTGAATGACAAAACCTCGAATGCA
>NZ_JAAUWS010000086.1:0-5040 GCF_014694465.1 Vibrio sp. S11_S32
CTTACGCAATGATCAAAGCTTTAAATAAACTAACAGGGCTAGGTATGCCTAAAACTTACCGAATTGATTGAAATAATACCATTCTAGTGTTGTCACCTCTAAATTTGAATTACGCAACAAAGCCGGTATAGGAAATAAAAAGGCGCCCATAATGAGCGCCTGTGGTCTATTGATTATTATTAGCAATCAATTAGATATCTTGTACATCAAAGTTAATCTCAGTTGCCACATCAGCGTCGTAATCCACGCCTTCAACACCGAAACCAAACAGTTTTAAGAATTCTTCTTTATATTCAACGTAATCGGTCAACTCTTTTAAGTTTTCACTGGTCACTTGTGGCCATAGATCGCGGCAATGTTGTTGAATATCTTCACGCAGTTCCCAGTCATCTAAGCGTAGACGGTTTTTATCATCGACTGCTGGTACTGAGCCATCTTGTTGATAAAGACGTTGGGTAAACATGCGATGAATTTGTTGCATACAACCTTCATGTACACCTTCTGCGCGCATTTTCTTAAATACCATCGCAATGTAAAGTGGCATAACCGGAATAGCAGAACTTGCTTGAGTGACAACACTTTTAAGCACGGCAACATTGGCTGTGCCGTTTAAGTTGGCAAGTTTCTCGTTTAGTGCGGTGGCTGCGCGGTCTAGATCCATTTTCGCTTTGCCTAACGCACCATCCCAGTAGATTGGCCAGGTTAACTCCGTACCAATGTAACTGTATGCAACGGTTTTACACCCTTGCGCAAGAACACCGGCATCAGACAGCGCTGACATCCATAATTCCCAATCTTGACCGCCCATTACGGTCACAGTATCGTCGATCTCTTGTTGAGTTGCCGGTTCAACACTGGCTTCGATGATAATATCTTTGTTGGTATCAACCGCAGTGGCAGTATAAGTATTGCCAATTGGTTTTAGTGATGAACGAATTACTTCGCCCGTGTCTGGCATTTTGCGTACTGGTGAGGCAAGTGAATACACCACCATATCAATCTGACCCAGATCAGCTTTGATTAAATCAATGGTTTTTTGTTTTGCTTCATTAGAGAAAGCATCGCCATTTAAGCTTTTTGAATACAAGCCTTCTTGTTTGGCTAGCTTGTCAAAAGCGGCAGTATTATACCAGCCCGCTGTACCAGGTTTTTTTTCTGTTCCGGCTTTTTCAAAGAACACACCAATGGTCGATGCACCACCACCGAACGCCGCAGCAATACGGGAAGACAAGCCGTAACCACTTGAAGAACCAACAACCAATACACGTTTTGGTGCATTTGCAATTGGACCTTGAGCTTTAGTGTATTCAATTTGTTCTTTTACATTTGCTTCACAACCAACAGGATGAGTGGTTGTACAGATAAATCCGCGAATTCTTGGTTTGATGATCATATTGAGCTTCCTTTTAAAAACCCCTGTAGAATAAAAGTTTATCTCGGCTTTCGCACCCTATTTCTGTTTTTTTGCCACAAATAGCACTGTGGTTAGACCTGTTTTGCGCTTTTTTCTTTCTTAATACCTATTTAGATATAAAAAAACCCTCGATTGAGCTTAGCCTACCTCAAGGGTCAGTCCATTTTCTTACTATCTCTCGCTAATACTGCTTATTTTTTATTGATTAAGCAGCACTATCAAGCTTTTTTGCGCGTTTACCTGCAGGCTGACTATGGGTGCGGATCTCACTCATATCATGACTAAAGTGATCAACCTGAATCGAACGGTAGCGCAGTTCATCGGCGGCTAAGATTTCTTTGACTTCACTCTGCGTCAAAATCTTTTGCTCTAGTGCCAGCTCTAACCGATCTTTTAGCAAACCCGCTTTCGGCAATTTCCCTTCTTTCACAGCGGTGATCATTTTACGTTCTAGGTGGCGAATATCGTACATCGCAATAAAGGCACGTTCAATGAGTCCAACGCTGTCGTTTTCATCTTCACCAATAAAACAAAGTTTGGTTAAGCGATCACGGTCTACCCCTGGCGTCATCATACTATTTGCCACATTGTTTTTTTGCTTATCACTAGGCGCTTTAAAACGATTGCCTAATGGGAATACCAACAGTTTCAGCACATTGGCTGCCACTCGGCTTGGCAGGTTATCGTATGCTTCTTCCAGTGCCTTAGACGCTTGGCTTAAACAATGAGTCATGGCGTAATGAACATAGTCTAAATCAGCTTGCTGACGACCTTCATCTTCAAAACGTTTTAGAACTGCAGAGCCTAAATATAAGTAGCTGAGCGTGTCACCTAAACGCGCCGAAATCATCTCTTTACGTTTAAGTTCACCGCCAAGTGTCAACATTGCAAAATCGGTGGTTACTGCCAATGCTTTACTCAAACGGGTCATGTGTTGGTAATAACGTTTGGTTTCACCTGAGCTTTGAGATTTAGCCAAACGCGAACCGGTCAATGCCATAGTGAGCGCACCTACACTGTTTTTGATCGCATAACTCATGTGCTTAAACAGTAAACCATCAAACTCTTTTGCCCCAGCCGCTTCATCAGGGTTTGCCGCCGCTTCCATTTCTGGCAATACGAATGGATGGCAACGAGTCGCACCTTGACCAAAGATCATGAGGTTACGGGTTAAAATATTGGCCCCTTCCACTGTGATCGCAACGGGCACGCCATAGTAATGATGCGCAAGATAGTTCATCGGTCCCGTTTGGATCGCACGGCCAGAGTGAATATCCATAGAATCATTTAAAATAGTCCGCGCCATTTCTGTCATGTGATATTTGGCAATTGCGGTCACAATGCCAGGTTTTTCGCCCATATCTAATGAAGTGGTAGTTAAAGTGCGCGAGGCTTCTAACATATAAGTCATGCCGCCAATTCGCGCCATAGCATCAGCCACGCCTTCAAATTTACCAATCGACATACCAAATTGTTTACGCACATAAGAATACGCACCCGTTGTTCGGCTGGTTAAATGCCCAATCGCTGTACCTAATGCAGGTAACGAAATACCGCGCCCTGCCGATAAACATTCCACCAACATACGCCAACCTTTACCGGCATAATCTGCACCGCCAATCAACCAGTCCATCGGAATGAAGATATCTTCACCACGGGTTGGACCGTTCATAAAGGCCAAACCAAGTGGATCGTGACGCTCACCAATCTCTACCCCTTCGTGATCGGCTGGGATCAAAGCACAAGTAATACCAAGCTGCTCTTTATCGCCGAGTAAATGATCGGGATCGTCAAGTTTAAAAGCTAAACCGAGTACAGTGGCAACGGGTGCTAATGTGATATAGCGCTTGTTCCAGCTTAAACGAATACCAAGTACTTCTTGCCCTTCATGCATGCCCATGCACACTACGCCTTTATCTGGAATGCCACCAGCATCTGAACCCGCTTCAGGCCCTGTTAATGCAAAACATGGAATGTCGGTGCCATCGGCTAAACGAGGCAACCAGTAATCTTTTTGCTCTTGAGTACCATAATGTGAAAGCAGCTCACCTGGGCCTAATGAGTTCGGTACCATAATCGCCACCGCCGCACTGATACTACGGCTGGCAATTTTAGTCACTATGGTTGAGTTGGCGTGAGCTGAGAAACTTTTACCGCCATATTCTTTACCAATGATCAACGCGAAGAACTTTTCTTTACGAATGTAATCCCATACTTCTTTTGGCATATCACGATCTTGCTGCACGATTTTATAGTCATCCAACATGTTAAGTAGAGTCTCAACTTCATTATCAATAAATGACTGCTCTTCACCAGTTAATTGTGGTTTCGGATAATTATGCAGCGTCTGCCAATCTGGCGATCCTGAGAAAAGCTCCCCATCCCACCACACACTACCGGCTTCCATCGCTTCACGCTCAGTATTGGATAGTGGTGGTAATACTTTTTTAAACCATTTAAACGCTGGTTCGCTAATCCATTTTTGTCGTAAACCACTCATAATTTATTCCTTTTATCCACGAAGTTAACAGTTGATTTGTTGTATATTTTGTTTTTATTAATTTTATCTACTTGTTTTAGTTATTGATTTCTTAACCCTCTGCGGCCACGCCAGCAGCGAGAAAAGGGATTAATTGTTGTATCACCGCATCTGAATCTACTTTTTTACCATAAGAATTAAACGCAATGTCCGCTAATGCTTTACTCGATGACATAGTGAAAACACAAGTACCTAAGGTAAAGTGTAGTCGCCAAAACAGCATTTCTTCATCAATTCCTGGGCTAGCTTTTTTGACAGAATCGGTAAATAAATTTAATACGCTGCTATAGCGAGTGGTAATAAACCAACGCAAGTGTCCTTGTACATCGGTATAGCCACGCCCCGTCAATAACATAAATCGACTGGCACCATTCGGTCGCACCTTATCTAATGACATCAACGGTGCGCTCAAGGTATTAAAAACCGCTCTCATATTGTAACAGTCTGTTTGATTCAATATGTGCAATGATTTTTCAAGCTCCGGCATAAACGCTTCTAAGTAGCGATTCAATACTGCCCGCACTAAAGTTTTCTTATCACCAAAATGATAGTTCACCGATGCAAGATTAACGCCAGCTTTGGTGGTGATGGTGCGTAGTGAAGTATCATTAAAACCATGCTCGGCAAATAACGCTTCCGCCACATCCATGATTTTTGCTTTAGTGGTATTTTTAGGGCTCATTGTCGCTCTCAATTCTCTCGTTGTTCATTTTGTCTCATACAGTAAATCAATCACTCGTATTAAACATCTGTTTGAATCTTAGGCGGGATGATAATTAGAAACAAGCTTTGAGATCACAAATGCAACAAACTGGTAATATTAAATCAAACAGAACTAAATTATATTTGCAAGATCAATACATTAAAATTTATTGTGGATTTTGTAAAAAGAAATGGAACTGAATGATAAATCTTCAGTCCTATAATAGGTAACCAGTAGAAATTAAATGATGCTTTATCTGTAAGCGTTCACCAGCACCCTATTGACAGGGCTGGTGAACGTTAAAAACCGAATACGTTTGGGTAGGGCTGTCGATTCGTCACGGCTGTGACGATTTCGGACACAACTGACCATGCTGAGAGGCCA
>NZ_JAAUWS010000087.1:0-5011 GCF_014694465.1 Vibrio sp. S11_S32
GTATTCTAAAAATTCGAATTTTAGGAAAAATAGTCAAAAACTACTGTTTTTCTGGAAAAGGCTGAGAAGCCTTATCACACATACCTTTCCAGATTTATTTTAGAATCGACCTGTTGCGGTAAGGTATCATAATCTACAAATGTAGAAAGACCTGTTTTTAGCTCAGACATATTAATATTCCTTTTGTTACGCTACAGCGTATTAGTGGACCAGAGGTGATCTTGCATAATGCAAAATCACTCCCCTAGTCGATTTTTTGTTGCTTAACCGAAGTTTCGCTTTACATAAAGAGCGGCATTAGAATTAGAAAGATTTTGAATTATCACTCCTCTCTCGGCTATCACTCGAACAATGTACGTTTCTACATCATCCTCGCTATCGAGTGAACTGATTAAATTTATCAACTCGCCCGATTGCTTTAAGTAAGATAATTTGTGTAATTCATTTGTATTGTTCCCCACTAACCAAAGAACAGAATCGCCTTTTTTAACACAAACTCCGGACCATTTATCCGTGATCTGCTGTTCAGTAATACCGTAGAACTTTGCAATGTTGAACAATTTCTTTTCTATACTCATAACCATATTCCTATTATTTTTGCGCGATTGCGCTAATGATGAACCGGCAAACATTGCCGGTTCATGGGTGTCATCGTTAAATACAAAGTTACTCTTTGATACTTGCGTATCCATCACCAGACGTTTGAATGGTGACGCTTTTTCCAATTAAGGAAGTTACTTTTTCATATTTAGACCATGTGATCTCGTATATGAAATTCGTAACCTTTTTGTCCGTCATTGATGTTATTTGAAAGGTAGCTTGTAAGTGTCGATCAACATGTAGCAGTTTTACTTTTAACTTTTGCTTCGTCGTACCGAGTTTAACAACGTGGGCTAAGAAATCAGTTCGCTTGGTTTCTAAACTAAACGATTCCAAGATCACAGATAAAAGCAATTTTCTTCGGGGAACTCTTCCCGCTGGTGGTTTAATATTATGTAGACTTGAAGCATGTTTCTTGGTTACTCGTTGAATAACACCAGAATTCAGGCTATCAACGTGTACCCAATAGAACACAGCATTTTCATTTTCGCTTTTTACAACTTGCTCAACAATCGAGCTAGCACCTAACCGAAAAAGCCATGTACCACAGCCATTTCCTTTAAGAATCCAGAGGTATTTATCCCCTGCCTGTGCATCATTTTCGATAACGTCCTTATCTACGTCTAAATCGGTTTTATAATGCGTTACAAGGTTTGGATGCTGCTTTACCACATTGAGCATTTTTTCATATAGATTCATAATATTTTTCCTATTTGTTTAAGCTACTGCTTATTGATTACTGCATGTTGATTTGAATAAAAACTCCTTCCATTCACTCTCAAACATATCTTCATCACAATAGACACATTCACCATCATACCCATCAGAAATAGACTCCGATTTTAGGTTGATTGGTGCATTGCATTTATGGCATGAGTGCAGCTTAATGCTAGATCCTGCTGAAATTAGGGTATTGACCAATTCCGCATTTTGATTTGCTATGTACAATATTTCCTCAATCAAATCGCTAGGGAAATGATTTTCATACCGTTCATACACTTCAATGTCGGTTGGAATCGACTGATCTTCTTGTGATGCTGCTAGTAGGTCTTGGTATGTCTGTAACGGATTACTAGAATCCAATACGACTTCCACCGCGTTGCTAATTAAAAACAGCGCCATTGTTTTATTCTCTACACGCAAAACATTTTTATTAAATTGAAACATAGAATATTCCTTAATGTGTGCGGTTCGCACAAAGTTAACCACCTGCAAAATGCCGGTAGTGATATTGATGATGACAAAAGCAGTCACCAGGTTGTTTTTTAGTTGAATTGGCAAACGCCAGATACAACAAATCACCGTTAGCTAGTGCTAATGGCAAACAGGGTATCTAAAAAGATTTAAAACAGTTCATCAAAGATGAATGTTAGGTGGTAGTAAGTAGCTGGACTCTATGAGTAGCTAAGGTGTAGGTAAGTAGACTTAAAACATTTCACGGCTCTAAAAGAGGTGTCTAAGCGTAAAATCGAGTATAGAAGCCGCTAATATCGCAAATATTGAACGGCTGTGCAACAGGTGGTGATTAATTTCGCCAAACTCGTTCATTTTCATCGTACAAAATTCAAACTTTCCATTTTTTTCCATGCAACTTTTAAAGTTCGTAATCATTGCTGAATTAAATGAACTCTGCGCTGCCATTCCATTTAGGTCGTCATCGTGATTAGTACCACGCTGATAGTTTGCAACCATAATGCCAAATGAAACCGTAACTAGTATGTTGATGATAATTATCGCGATTTTTTTATATTATTTCCTGAACTTTATTAATAGGACAATCCACATATCGACTTTAGGTTTTTTTCTATGTAAACGTTAGATTTGAACATGATCTCGTTCATATCAGATAATGAAGCAGCTACCAATACTCCATCGGCTCTAATTAAAACACCGCCATTACCATCATAGTTAAACAGTAATATTTCAATTTCGTGCCAGTTGTTAATAAGTTGATTGGTATGCGAATTGTGTTTTGCTGCAAAGCGAAGGATCGGATTCATTTTTACCTCGCTGGAATTCTACATTCAATTGATTCATCATTTAGAACGTATCGAATGAAATTTATGATTTGATTGCATTGGTTATTGTCGTTTCTGCGACGTTTCTTTTCCTCACCGGCATAAATAACATCCGCTATTTGTTCAGTTCTGTTAATGCTAATGACAACACAGGCAACATAACCGGTTTTATAGAATAGTTTGACCTCACCTGAATGCTCCGATGCAATTAGATCGGCAATACACCCAAACCGTTGCTCTAAGCCACGATCACCTAATACTAGTAATTGGGCTAGTTTCTCTTGAGCAATTTCACCGTCAATTGCTACCTGCTTAAATACACCATTTTTTTTAATATCAATAAGTTTAGGACTTTTAGATACGGGCTTATATATCTCGCCTGTATCCAAATCGATCTTATAATCACCTTTGATCCATCGGGCAATTTCTGATGTAAAAAATTCAGGGTTTTCTTCATAAAATGGCTGTCTATCCCCCCCCGAACTTCCGTAGGCTAAAAATAGATATTCTTGTAACGATAATGCCATGTGCTAACTCCAAATTACACTACAACACAAAAATAGCACTAGTATTTCTTTTTATCAATTCATATCGTTATATTGGCAAAAAAAATCCAGACCATTAGGTCTGGATTTTCGCGTTGGGCTTAGTTAGTAGGCTACCGCACTTATCTGCAATTTCGTATATCTCAATGTTATTAAGAAATATTTAGCAGATTTTATGAAAACATTCGGTGATATTTTATATATCCCCTTTCCTAGCTTTAAGGTGTCATTGCTATTCACATTTTCACCTTCAAGCCTGTTACCACTGGACGATTCTAGTGAAACCGTGTCCGTGACTAACAGGTACAAATGGGATTTATCTCTTTCACATTTTCGTGCTAGATATTCTGCTTTACTCCCTTTAAATACAATCATGGTTAATCCTTTTTCAATAAATGAAAAAGCCCCTTTCAGGGCTAATCATTATGCTGCAATGCGATCAGAAAGCATTTGAATATATGCTTTCTCTTCATTGCTACTCACTACTTCAAGTAGATCTAACAATGAAGACGTATCGCCTGACTCGTCAGCAGATTGAGCTATTACGTCAATCGCTGCGCGTGTCGATGCAGGAATCAATCCAAAATCGTATTGATTTTCTAAAGATTCAGTTTCTTCAACTTCTTCAGTCAATTCCACTTGCACTTCTTCAACCAATTCAACTTCTAATGCTTTTGCTTTTGCTTCTTCAGCTAATTGAGCCTCAGTAACGTCTTCCGCTTCTATAACTTCAACCTTTACATTTTCCTTAATTGCATCCTTCTGCATCACAGGCGCTTGCTCTGCTTGCTTACTCTTTGCGTTCTTGGTTAATGCTGATAGTACAAATTTCTTTGATTTGGAAACTTGCTCATCATTGATGAAGTTGACTTTTTTACCGGCCTTCTCAACAAATTCGTAGAAACTACTTACAGCTTGGTTTATTTCTTCTTGTGAGTTTTCACCTAAAAGAGAAATCAACCATTGCTCCCACTGTTCCTGATAAGTTAAAACTACCTCTTGTTGCAAAGTCTCAACCTTGTCAGCCTTGACTTCAACTTGAGAGCTTTCTACATCAACAATCAATGCACTTTCACCTTCACTATGATCAGGATTCTCACCTAGATACGAATCATCCAAGTAATAATCAGCTTCACCACAATTAAGAGTTAACGCAAAGGCTACACCTCGCGTTAATGCTTTAATTGCGTTCATCCGACTTGGCGTTTTTTTCCAAGGTATACTTGTGAGGATTTCATTTTCCAACACAAACTCTGGCAAGCATTCAATTTCTCGTCCGTCTTTAAACGTGATGATTAATTGCGCCCACTCAGTAACGCTGTGTCCTCCTGAAACAACCACTTTATTATCAGAAAACACCATCCGATGCTTGAGATAATTAGGATCGTTTATCAGTGCCGCAGTATAACCACGGAATGTTAAGTCGACACTCAATCTCCCATGATAGGTCGCAGCATAAATATAACCGTGTAACGGATTAAGCCCCGTTCTATAAGCAAGGTTATACGCCTCCCAAATAGATGTTTCCGGTATTACCAATAGCGGGTTTTTATCCCGTGTTAGCAGCTCAGAAAAGATTTTGTTGAACACTAACTCATGGTATTTCTCCACGTTCTCAAAACCAGCTTTTTCAGCCATTGGTTTAATGATGCGAGATAGCTCTTGAGATATAGACATAAAATATTCCTTAATGTGCGCGGTGCGCGCAAAGTTAACCACCTGCAAAATGCCGGTAGTGATATTGATGGTGACAAAAGCAGTCACCAGGTTGTTTTTTAGTTGAATTGGCAAACGCCAGATACAACAAATCACCGTTAGCTAGTGCTAATGGCAAACAGGGTATCTAAA
>NZ_JAAUWS010000088.1:0-4856 GCF_014694465.1 Vibrio sp. S11_S32
AGTATTCCGAAATAAACCGCCCGGCAAGGCGGTTTTTTCACATCTAGGGAAAGAGATTAATCCCAAAAGCGATTGATCTCAATGCTGAACTTTAAGAACGGCAAATTTTCCAACAAAAAAGCCTCTCATTGGAGAGGCTTTTTTGTATCCAGCATTCTGCTTTTTGGTGGTCATTATTCCTGTTATGTTCAATTTTAATGATGCCATAACAAAAAAGGCCTCCATTGGAGACCTTTGAAAATTCAGATTAAGTTAGACAAATAACTTAAGAACAGTAACCACCCTTATGATGAGAACCCGTACCCCCATGAGGATGTTGGCCTGCTGGGCAAGCCATTGTAGAAATAGATGTAAGACCAAACGCAACAACCATTAAAACAGTAATTATTTTTTTCATGTTTACCTACAATGAGAAACAAAAGATATTTTTAAGCAGAATATAATAACAGGAATATTATCATTTCTGCCATATTAGAACTCGACCCTGCAATTAAGTAAGGGTCGTCAATAATGACCCTTACTTAATGTTTAGATCTTAAAGGGTAATGTTCTGGATGTTTAATCCCATCAAGAGTTAAATCAATATCAAGGTCTGGCCAGGACAAACCAAATCGACCTTGTTTCTCCACATTGAATACCGATCTAACTGAAGCTGACTCAAACCAAGGGAACTCTTTAAAACTCAAAAAGTGCTCTTCATTATCAGCTAACAACCAAAGTCCCAATGGATTAACACCCAGCACCTTAACCGAAGTGCTTTTCCCAAGCTGCTCTGATTTCATTTTCATGACCTCTAACACTTTGCTCTAACTTATTTAATTCTCTAACAGAAAGATTATAGCTTTTTGCCAATACTATCTCTGGCTCTAGCCAAAACTTAGCCTCACCATCTTCACCAACAACATGAACATGCAAACGCTCTTCTTCATTAGAGTAGAAAAAGAATTTATACCCTTTTTCTCGATATACCGCAGGACTCATTAAATACGCTCCTATTTCTATAAAAGCAGCATATATAGAAAACTGCTTAAGATGAACTATAAAATCGGTATTCATTATTCCTATTATGTTCAATAGCCAAATTAACACCTAGAAATACCCATTAAAGCCCCTCAAACGCTCGTATAGCTGTTTTTCCATGCCCAACCACACGATTCTATAGCTTATGGCCATTGTAAGTTTGTGACGGCTTGTAGGCTAATTTCAGGGCAAAAATCATCACTCTTACTTCAACCAAAAATCACACCGTAACGTCCATTTTCCACAAAATAAGATCATGTTCGTTTGTCCTGGATAAATAAGCGAAGCGTTTTAACCAAGACAAATGAACCGACAACGAACGCAGTGAGACGTCAGTGCAACACCAACATCTCTATTAAATATGCAGTACCTGCCGAGGTACTGTTAAGTACCTGCCGAGGTACTGTTAAGCTATAAGCTATTGAATTTTAAGAATAAATAACCAGTACCTCCTGAGTACCTAATTTCACAAATTTACCATAAGTAGTTGAAATATATACGATACACTCTTGAGGTACTGACCAGTACCGTGAGAGTACCTGAAAACGACATATTTTTAGCCTTGTTTTGAAAAAAATAAACGCCACAAAATATCCTTTACAGACAACCACTTACATCAATCTGAAAGATTGCGAGGGGTGTAAACTCTTCTAGAGGGCCATAGAACCTTTGCTGTTATTGCCGATTTCATCAGAGACTTTTACTTAATATGTTGATCTAGAGAGCCATAAAAAATGGCGATTGAATAGAGATTGGGAAAGAACTAACGCGCTACGCTTGTTCGATGCACTACGCTTTCAACAAGTTGAAAGACTCCGTTGTACATCATGATTAAAGCAAAGAGATATGTTGTGTAAACGGTGGCACACAAACAAAAAAGCAGCCCTTTCGGCTGCGCCGACCCCTACCTTTTTTCAAACTCAATTTGAGTGATTTTAGGTACCGATATGGTCGCTTTCAGATTGGGATTTTTCTCTTACCCTTTCGGGCTGCCCTGCGCTGTGAGTAAGGCTTTACGCCCCCATTCCAGTCTCACAACATCAATCACTTATTCCTTTTCCGCAACTCCCGTCTAGCAGCTACAACAGGGCGGTTTTATCGTGCTTTTTGCAAGTTATGATTGGTGCCTTTACCTTCCACCTTTGGAATATCCCTTGGTCGGTGGATGATGCGCGTCGCTCTGTCCAAAACATCTTGAGTCCAAACAGAGTGCAGGAGTACTTGAAGTGCTTAGATGATATGAGCTATCATGAAAGGACTTAACGGGGTGAATCGTTTAAGTATTCCGAAATAAACCGCCCGGCAAGGCGGTTTTTTCACATCTAGGGAAAGAGATTAATCCCAAAAGCGATTGATCTCAATGCTGAACTTTAAGAACGGCAAATTTTCCAACAAAAAAGCCTCTCCAATGAGAGGCTTTTTTGTTGGAAAATTTGCCGTTCTTAAAGTTCAGCATTGAGATCAATCGCTTTTGGGATTAATCTCTTTCCCTAGATGTGAAAAAACCGCCTTGCCGGGCGGTTTATTTCGGAATACTTAAACGATTCACCCCGTTAAGTCCTTTCATGATAGCTCATATCATCTAAGCACTTCAAGTACTCCTGCACTCTGTTTGGACTCAAGATGTTTTGGACAGAGCGACGCGCATCATCCACCGACCAAGGGATATTCCAAAGGTGGAAGGTAAAGGCACCAATCATAACTTGCAAAAAGCACGATAAAACCGCCCTGTTGTAGCTGCTAGACGGGAGTTGCGGAAAAGGAATAAGTGATTGATGTTGTGAGACTGGAATGGGGGCGTAAAGCCTTACTCACAGCGCAGGGCAGCCCGAAAGGGTAAGAGAAAAATCCCAATCTGAAAGCGACCATATCGGTACCTAAAATCACTCAAATTGAGTTTGAAAAAAGGTAGGGGTCGGCGCAGCCGAAAGGGCTGCTTTTTTGTTTGTGTGCCACCGTTTACACAACATATCTCTTTGCTTTAATCATGATGTACAACGGAGTCTTTCAACTTGTTGAAAGCGTAGTGCATCGAACAAGCGTAGCGCGTTAGTTCTTTCCCAATCTCTATTCAATCGCCATTTTTTATGGCTCTCTAGATCAACATATTAAGTAAAAGTCTCTGATGAAATCGGCAATAACAGCAAAGGTTCTATGGCCCTCTAGAAGAGTTTACACCCCTCGCAATCTTTCAGATTGATGTAAGTGGTTGTCTGTAAAGGATATTTTGTGGCGTTTATTTTTTTCAAAACAAGGCTAAAAATATGTCGTTTTCAGGTACTCTCACGGTACTGGTCAGTACCTCAAGAGTGTATCGTATATATTTCAACTACTTATGGTAAATTTGTGAAATTAGGTACTCAGGAGGTACTGGTTATTTATTCTTAAAATTCAATAGCTTATAGCTTAACAGTACCTCGGCAGGTACTTAACAGTACCTCGGCAGGTACTGCATATTTAATAGAGATGTTGGTGTTGCACTGACGTCTCACTGCGTTCGTTGTCGGTTCATTTGTCTTGGTTAAAACGCTTCGCTTATTTATCCAGGACAAACGAACATGATCTTATTTTGTGGAAAATGGACGTTACGGTGTGATTTTTGGTTGAAGTAAGAGTGATGATTTTTGCCCTGAAATTAGCCTACAAGCCGTCACAAACTTACAATGGCCATAAGCTATAGAATCGTGTGGTTGGGCATGGAAAAACAGCTATACGAGCGTTTGAGGGGCTTTAATGGGTATTTCTAGGTGTTAATTTGGCTATTGAACATAATAGGAATAATGAATACCGATTTTATAGTTCATCTTAAGCAGTTTTCTATATATGCTGCTTTTATAGAAATAGGAGCGTATTTAATGAGTCCTGCGGTATATCGAGAAAAAGGGTATAAATTCTTTTTCTACTCTAATGAAGAAGAGCGTTTGCATGTTCATGTTGTTGGTGAAGATGGTGAGGCTAAGTTTTGGCTAGAGCCAGAGATAGTATTGGCAAAAAGCTATAATCTTTCTGTTAGAGAATTAAATAAGTTAGAGCAAAGTGTTAGAGGTCATGAAAATGAAATCAGAGCAGCTTGGGAAAAGCACTTCGGTTAAGGTGCTGGGTGTTAATCCATTGGGACTTTGGTTGTTAGCTGATAATGAAGAGCACTTTTTGAGTTTTAAAGAGTTCCCTTGGTTTGAGTCAGCTTCAGTTAGATCGGTATTCAATGTGGAGAAACAAGGTCGATTTGGTTTGTCCTGGCCAGACCTTGATATTGATTTAACTCTTGATGGGATTAAACATCCAGAACATTACCCTTTAAGATCTAAACATTAAGTAAGGGTCATTATTGACGACCCTTACTTAATTGCAGGGTCGAGTTCTAATATGGCAGAAATGATAATATTCCTGTTATTATATTCTGCTTAAAAATATCTTTTGTTTCTCATTGTAGGTAAACATGAAAAAAATAATTACTGTTTTAATGGTTGTTGCGTTTGGTCTTACATCTATTTCTACAATGGCTTGCCCAGCAGGCCAACATCCTCATGGGGGTACGGGTTCTCATCATAAGGGTGGTTACTGTTCTTAAGTTATTTGTCTAACTTAATCTGAATTTTCAAAGGTCTCCAATGGAGGCCTTTTTTGTTATGGCATCATTAAAATTGAACATAACAGGAATAATGACCACCAAAAAGCAGAATGCTGGATACAAAAAAGCCTCTCCAATGAGAGGCTTTTTTGTTGGAAAATTTGCCGTTCTTAAAGTTCAGCATTGAGATCAATCGCTTTTGGGATTAATCTCTTTCCCTAGATGTGAAAAAACCGCCTTGCCGGGCGGTTTATTTCGGAATACT
>NZ_JAAUWS010000089.1:0-4497 GCF_014694465.1 Vibrio sp. S11_S32
ATAAGTACAAAAGTACTCAATAATATTAGATTATTGATTAATATGCGGCCCAGGAAAACACTGGATTATCTGAGTCCGATAGAAGCTTTTACTGGTAAGTGTGTGTCGCTTATGTCGAGAATCTAGGATTCAATTTCAGCTCTTTTATGCAAAATAAGGAATTCGTATGACAACATTATCTGGACTAAAATCTATCACTATCGCTGCAGTTTTTGCATTAACACTGGCTGCTTGTGACAATAACTCAAGCGATCAAGCGAAAGATGATGCTGACAGAGCTTCTATACAAACCAAAGAAGCCTTTGATGATGCCGGAGATAAAGTGAATGATATGGTGTCCGATGCAAAACAATCCGTTAATAATGCAGCAGAAAAAGCCGGTGATAAGATGGATAAAATGTCAGATAAAGCGGATGACATGGGTGATAAAATGTCCGACCATGCTGACGATATGGGCGATAAAGCCGATGACATGGCAACCGATGCGGGCAATGCAATCGAAGATGGTTGTGAAAAAGTCAAAGAAGGCGTCAATGCGGATGATACCGATTGTTAATCGTTTAACATTGAACACTGGATTGAAATCCCCTCAGACGCACATTTGGTGTCACTGATATCGAAGCTTTAATTTGCAGTAAAACGGCTTCCTTTGTAAAAATAAAATTTTAAATCTCCCCTAATTGCCGCAGAGCTTTATGCCTGCGGCTTTTTTTATCTACTCAGATCACATTATGATGATTTATATTGATTTAACGCAAGGCTCTCATTATTTAAGTTCATTAGTATAACCCCTCAATTTACTTACTCGATAAAGTTAAGTAAATGCACTAAAAGATGGAAGTTGATGAGGTCTGGTGGCCTTCTCGGTCTTCAAAACCGATGTGAGCTGAATAGGCTCTGGCAAGTTCGATTCTTGCCTCTTCCGCCAAATAGTTAATTAATTTTAAACATTATGGGTATAACGCATTCTTGTTACCCGTTAGCTGTGATTGACTATTCCGCTCTCTCCCAAAGGCGAATTTATGGCATCTTCCCAATCTCCAATCAATTATCGCTTACCGCAAATTGAGCAACTGTTGCAAACCAACCAATTGCAAACTTATCTCGCCAGCCTTAGCCGCCCTGTGGTGAAAAGCCTTATTCAAACCGAACTGCAAACCATCCGACAATCGGATCAATTTAAGCAACACGGTTGTGAGGGTATTGATGTCATCGGACGTATTATAAAAAGTTGCTATGCCGCACAACGTAAAAAATTACAGCGTGTGATCAATGCCACTGGCACGGTGATCCATACCAACCTTGGGCGATCACCAATCGATGCTGAGATTTGGGATAGCGTGCGTGATATTAATACCGGTTATAACAATTTAGAGTTGCAAGTTGAGTCAGGTAAACGTGGCGGCCGTAAGGGGCTGATTTGTGAATTATTGCATGCGTTAACTGGCGCAGAAGACGGCTTGATCGTTAACAATAATGCGTCTTCGGTTTATCTCCTATTGCAAGAGCTCGCCAAAGGCAAAGAAGTAATTATCTCGCGCGGGGAGCAAATTCAAATTGGTGGCGGTTTTCGTATTCCTGATATTATGGCGTTAACTGGCGCTAAAATGATCGAAGTAGGCACCACTAATATCACCACTGCCGACGATTACATCAATGCCATCACCGAAGATACCGCGTTGGTGTTAATGGTGCATCAATCCAACTTTGCGATCCAAGGCTTTACCGAAGCGCCAGATATTAACGAGGTGGCAAAACGCTTGCCTGACCATATTATTTTGGCGGTCGATCAAGGGTCTGGTTTAATCAATGAAACCCTGTCGCAACAAGAAACCTCGGTAAGCCAATATCTAAAATGGGGCGTCGACTTAGTGTGCTTCTCGGGCGATAAGATTTTAGGCGGCCCTCAATCGGGACTGATTTGTGGTCGAGGAGATTTAGTCGCGCAACTTGAAAAGAATCCGATGATGCGCACCTTCCGCCCTAGCCGTATTGTTTACTCATTACTCGAAGCGTTACTGATCAAAAAGCTCAACCATCAAAGCTCTGGCCAAGGCATTGCGCAAAAAACAGTGGATAACCACCAGCAAACTTTAGCGCGCGCTCAAGCTCTAGTGGCACGTTTCCCGCAATATTTAACCTTCAAATCATTACCTTTAATCATTGGCGGCGGCACACTGCCTAATACCCAATATGAATCTTGTGGGGTTGTTATCCAAGTTGATGGTCAAAGCGCGCAAACCATCAGCCGAGCCTTGCGCCGTTGTCCAACCCCTATCATCACCACCATTCAAAATGATCAAGTATTGTGTCATTTAGCCACGGTAAACGATGATGATTTTTTAGTTCTACAACAACAGCTTGCTGATTATTTCAACTAATGACGATTGTATATTAATGACGACTGCCAATCTTAAACCACTTAATCCTTATCATGCCTCTATTGGTGTGATTGGTCATGTTGACCACGGTAAAACAACTTTAATCCATGCGTTAACTGGTATTTTAACTGCGCGTGAACATGAACAAAAATTGGGCATGACACAAGATCTCGGCTTTGCATTTTTTAACGATGCACACGGCAATCATATTGGGATCGTGGATGTTCCTGGCCATGAGCGTTATATCCGCAACATGGTGTCTGGTATCGCCAGTTTAAATGCCGTGGTATTGGTGATCTCAGCGACCGAAGGTTGGATGCCAATGACTACTGACCATGTGCAAATTGCGCAAGCCCTTGGTCATAGCAACATCATTATTTGCATTAATAAATCCGATTTAGTCACACCGCAGCAATTACTTGAATTAGAAGATGTTGCATTAGAACGCGTCATGGATATGACTGGATTGGTGCCAGACGTGGTGTCAGTTTCAGCCTTAACTCATGCTGGTATCGATCAACTAAAACAAACCATTATTGATACCGTTTCGGCTCGACCTCGCCGCGTGGAGCAAGTTACCGCGACATCCGATGCAGATGAAACGAATACGCTCCCTGCCCGTCTTTATATTGATCGCAGCTTTACGATTAATGGTCTTGGCACTGTGGTGACTGGCACTTTGGCGCAAGGGTCAATTAGCATTAATGATAAAGTGTATATCGCGTCATCATCGAAAGAAAACCAACAATCACAAGCGTTTAAAGTCCGAAGTTTGCAATCTTATCATCAAGAGTGTGACCAAGTTGAAGGCGTAAGCCGAGTGGCGATTTGTCTTAAAGGCATTAAGCGTAAAGATATTCAACGTGGCGATTGTTTGGTTTCTGAACCTAATGCATGTGAGATGACCCATCAATTGATTGTGCGTTTATCAGATGACATCAAATATGTGCCTGAATTAAAAAGCAATAAGAATATTGAAGTCTCGCTCGGCAGTTGGCATGGCTTTGGCCAATTAATCTATTTAAAAGATACCCGTTTAGTCAGAATTAAACTCACCAAACCGGCGCCAGTGTATTTTGGTCAGCCTATCGCGTTAATGCAACATGGTGGCAGCGCTCTAATTCATGGTGGTTTTATAGTGTGGACAACCGAAGTCACCGGTTTTTTACGCCGCCGATTATATCAAGTACTCAATTCGTTAAGTTTGCCGATCCATTCACAACAACAAGCGCAGATCGAGTTTTCATTGCGCGGCTATATTAAGTGTGAGCTTGTCGATACCAATGCTATTCAATCGAGCACCCTTAGCCATCAGCAATGGTTGTTTGACAAGGCATGGTTAGAAGATATCACCGCCTCGATCACCACCGCGCTCGGCCAACCTGAGAGCGCACTTGATAATACAGAGCTAAGTCATCATCTACGCGCCGATATTCAAACTGTTGAAATGGTCACCTCGTATTTAAAAGCGCAACAATCAATTCATTTAAGCTATGGTAAATGGGTATTAGGTGATGGGAATTCTGAAGATGACTTAACAGAGCAAGCCCAAAGTCTATTGGCCGATATTCGCAGTAAAGGCAAAGATGGCTTTGAGCTCAGTAAAGAAGACATTACTTCAGCCGAAAAAGCGCAACTTAAGAATCTGGCGCGATTAAAGTATGTGGTGCAAATCGAAGGTGAGATTTATTACGACCAATTGTTGTATCAATCATTAGTCAAAGCCATTATTGCCGATCACGTTAAAGGCGATCGCATTAGCATGGGGGATATCAAAGATCGCAGTGGTCTAAGTCGTAAATACTCAATCCCACTGGCAAATCGTATGGAAAAAGACGGTTGGGTGCGCCGCCAAGAAAATGATCGCATTATTTTAAAGCCATACGCAGATCCTACGCCTTAAACGCGATTAATTATGAACTGAGCATAGCAAAAAGATGCTGACGAAAACTCATCGCTCGTCTTTTCTATGCCATCATTTATGGCTCATATAAAGTAAGCGTTCACCAGCACCCTATTGACAGGCGAATGTGACGATCATCACTTGATCTACAATTGCCTATTGAACGATCCTTTTTATGCTTCATTATCTTCACATGAGCAGAAAAAAAGAACC
>NZ_JAAUWS010000090.1:0-4445 GCF_014694465.1 Vibrio sp. S11_S32
TGACGCGCTCCGCTTGTCTCAATTCGTAGACCAAGAAAGGAAAATGCTCCGCATTTCTTTCCTGGTCCACGAATGGTTTTGTAAAAGACAAAAGCATTTGCCAGAAAGTGGATGAAATTGAAAAATGACCGTTAGAGGGTGTTTTTTGTTTGAAACCGGTTTGAAAATTTTTACCCTGTAAATCGCGGTAAAAGCGTTACAAACTTACAGCGCGAATTCTGGGTAAGTAGGGGCTAGTAAGTGCTTAATAACGATGTCAGGAGGCTTTGAGGAGCTTAGGTGGGGTTTTTTGATAGCTAACTACGCTATTGAACATAATGACCATTTTGCGAACTATAAATGCTAGTTCGCAAAATTTATAAAGGTTTTAATCATTTAATCGTACCAGAAATAAAGCATATAAAATTAGTGTTTAAAAATTCGGTTGAGAATTATAAAAATACTTGTATAATCCCCGCCCCAATGCAATCATGTATTAAATAGTTATGTGTAGAATTACTTCGGAGGTGTTCATATGGATATGGAAGCTACAGTAGTTACACGTAAATGTATTGTAACTGGAAAATCTATGTCAAAATCAAAAAACCCGCTAGAGTTAATTGCAACGGATCCTGTTGAGCTGAGCTTGGTTTCTGTTAAGTCTAAAATGATGATGATAATTGCCTCGCTAATTAGACAGAGCGGGATGACTCAGGCTGAGATCGCCAAGAAAATGGGGGTAAGCCAACCTAGAGTTAGCAATTTAATGAATGGTAAAATATCTAAATTTTCTATTGATATGCTTATTGAAATGCTAGGTCATTTAGGATTTTTAATGGATGTTAAATTTAACCCATCAAATATGGATGCGCCTATTAGCATGGACGTAAAAAAAACGGCTGTTTAAAGCCGTTCTGCATTAATTATAAGGACTTGTGCCGAGTCTTTATAAGTTCTTTGTGCTTCTTGTCGGTGCCTGTTGAGGTTTTATTATAGGCATGTATTATATGGAGAGTTTGGCCTTTTATGACGTAAACGACTCGATAGGCTGGCTTTCCATTTTTTATTATTTCTATAACGCCTTTCCCTAGTTCAGGCATTGCCTTTGTTCTCAAATTTGATTCAAAACCATATTTTATCGACTCTATGCTTTGAACAAATTGCTCTCTGATTTTTATTGGAAACCCTTCAATTTCCTCTTGCGACTTACCGTGGAACTGAACCTCTTTTTCTTTCATTAAAACCTCCCATTTTTGGTTTGTAGATAAATGTGTCTAAATTTATATATCTAGTCATAGTTGTTACTCCGTTTGTTAATCCAATCCCTAATTTAAAGTTATAGGGACATTCCATTGTACTGTTTTTAGGTGTATTTTTGCAAACACTAAACATACAAATTCTTATATAATTTTGATTTTTTTTATCCATTATATGGGGGGGAGTTATTTATGTGGTTATTTTATAGAAATGGTTGCGATTTGAGGTGGTTATAGATAATCTTTCATCAGATGTGAAAAAGGCAGCCCTGCAAGGCTGCCCAATTCGAAATACTTCTGCACCGAAGTCCTTTCAGTTTAACCACTCAAATGACCTCTATCAAGTATTTCTGCACTAGTTTTGGATTCAAGATGTTTTGGAACTGGCGATGCACATCATTCACCGACCAAGGGACAGTCCGATAGGTGAAAGGTAAAGGCACTAATCATAACTTGCATTAAGCACGATAAAACCGCCTCTTGTAGCTGCTAGAGAGGGCTTGCGGAAAAGGAATAGTTGATTAGTGTTGTGTGACTTGGATGGGGGGCGAAAGCCTTTACACACAGCGCAGGGCAGCCCGAAAGGGTAAGAGAAAAATCTCCACGGAAAGCGACCAAAATGATACTCAAATCACTACAAAAAGTAGTCGAAATGGGTAGGGGTCGGCGCAGCCGAAAGGGCTCATTCTGCGGATCTATTCTTCTTTCTGAGCTTTCTCTTCGATGAACCTTTTGGCTATCTTATCTAGCTCGTTGATTGTGATTACACTTCCATCTTTATACGTAAATACACCACTTTCTAATAATTGAGCTAAGTTTTTCCTTTTCTCACGAAGCCTATCTCTTTGAGCCATTTTACTTCTTGTTTCTCTTCGTTCTCGGTCAAAGCTAAGGTTTGTTCTTTTGTTTATTTGCTCTGCATGACTTAATTTTTTATGGGCTAACAATTTAGTCTTTTTTGATTCTTCGTAGTGCATTTCTACATTTCTTTTTGTCTCTTTAAGGGCTTCATTGGCTTCTTTTCGACATTGCTTTTTGTAGCTCTGTTGGAGTTCTTGATAACGTTTTTTTTCTTCTTCTGCTTCAGTTCTTTTCTTGCTTAATTCTTTGTCTGACCATTTAACAACAAGTGTATTTAAGAAGCTGATTAGAGCGCATAGACATAACGTAAATACTCCAATGTAGAGCCATGATTGCCACTGAATCCATAACGTTTTTTGTCCTTGAGCAAGAGTGTGAAGTTGCCCTGATTGATCTTGTTGAACGAGATAGATTGAATTATCTGGGGCTAAATAGGGGATAAATGGCGCAGCGATTATGGCTCCAATGAAAATGACAAAAGTAATAGCAAACATTCGGATCATCGTAGATAGACCTCTGTGATTTCTGGACGGAAATGACCAAGTTCCTGAGACACAATTTTCAGAACATCATCTCGCTCTTTGATATTCCAAGAGAGTTTTTCAAATCGATCTTGGGCATAGCTGTGCCGTAAGCCGTGGGCTCCATGGGAAAATCCGAGTCCACGCTGACTAGCTTTGCTAAACGCAGATGAAAAATTAAGACCGCCTGCCACATCATAATGACTGGTATAAAATACGCCTCGGTCTGTTACTTTCTGAGGCTCTTGGAACCTGCGGGCTTCTAATTTTTCAGCCAGTTCAATGGGGATTTTTACTTCTCGTATTAACCCACCTTTCCCGTTTACTGTGTAGGTTTTGGATTCAGCTAGGTGTGAGAACTTTTGGGGGTGAACTTCTCTAGGTGATGCCTTTTGTTCGTCTACCGGTCGAAGCGTAAACATCTCATGAGCACGTAAACCGGCTTGATGACAAATCTGTGTCGTTAAGGCGTGTTTGTCAGATTGATGAGAGATGATTCTTTGAACTTGTTCATTAGAATAGGCTCGGGATTTTTCGATGGTTTCTCTTTCTGATTTTACAATTTCAAGAGATTGAGAGGGAGAGAGTTGGTGGGTAACATTTTGCATCATGGATTGGAGCGCTTGGCGATCCATGTTCAATGTTTTTTGACTCACTTCCGTGGCTCTAATATGTAAATATTGAGTGGCGATGTTAGGTGTGATTTCTCGAAGAGATCCTAATTTATATTCTTTTAAATATTCAGCGCAACTTTTCAGAGCTTGTTCGTAGTTTCGAGCCGTTCCGACTGATTCAATAGCGTTACCCTGTCCCTGCATTTCTTTCATAACAGAGGCCGCTTGTTTTTCTGCCTTGGCAAAATGTCCTCTAGCCATTCTTTACGATCCCTGCTTTTTGAAGAAATCTTAAAATGGTAGATCGAGAAGCCGATAGATTGTGCTCTGTTCGAAGGTGAAGTTCGATCAAGCTAAGGCTGGCACCGGATTCGTACATTTTTTTTATTTCAAACCGGTAAGGCGTCAGTTTTGATGGGCGAGGTTGATACTTTCGGTGTTTACGTAATTTCCGCTCTGACTTGGCTGCTTCAATAGCTGCTATTGGGTCAAAATTATCCATGGAATACCCTTTTGTAAGAACAAGCCAAATCGTAATGATTTGGACGGATTAACCGTTCGCCAGTTTGTCTTTACGCAGACAGGTTGACCGTTCCACCCTAATTTCGTCTATGACCAGTTCATAGAAACTGCATGAATTTTGAAGTCACTTACTTTGAGATAGTGCATCTGGTACATGTTTCCAGATGGTGCTTTGTTAACAATGGCGCACACCACCAAAGACATAACTCAATTTATGATTCTCTGATCAAACGGGAGTTAGAATGCACGTAAGTCGATTTATCGACTAGGTTCCTGCTAAGCCGCAGTAGGCATGAACCTAAAGTATACGGTTTGCTTTTGTTAATTACAATATCATTATTGTTGCGCCTAAGTTGTTGCGTGAAATGTATAAATAACCTTATAGTTGCACGCTATGTAAGGAAATCTATGATTTCTACATAGCGTGCAACTTGTTGCGCGAAAATTTGCGAAAATTCGCCTTAAAATAAGGGGCGTCTCCGACCCGTTTTTAAGGTGGGTTTGAGTGAATTTGGCAGGGGTCAGGGGATGCAGTCCCCCAAGCGAGGTGTCGTTCGTAAGATTCTGACGCGCTCCGCTTGTCTCAATTCGTAGACCAAGAAAGGAAAATGCTCCGCATTTCTTTCCTGGTCCACGAATGGTTTTGTAAAAGACAAAAGCATTTGCCAGAAAGTGGATGAAATTGAAAAATG
>NZ_JAAUWS010000091.1:0-4300 GCF_014694465.1 Vibrio sp. S11_S32
GGTAATAACGTACGGAGAGAAGAATAATAGCGGACGGAAACTGACAGCCTTTAAACATAATGAGAACATCCGATTGGTAAGAACTACGGTATTTTACCGTAGTTCAGTCAAACTTTGCGACAGAACCCTCTCGACTCTGATCGCGCTTCTCAGCGCAGGAGAGTGAGCCGTCTCTCGTTGAGTGAATTTGCGAGGGGGGTGAGTGTGATGTATGGTTTTGAACTTCGTGCAAGTGGTGGTAATATGACCTATCATATATGATAACAAGAACGGTAAAGACGAATGGCTTGGAAAGTGGATTTTCATAGCGGTGTTGAAGATGAGATCCTATCAATGCCGCCAAAAATCCAAGCACGAATGATTAAGCTCCTGGAGCTGATTGAAATGCATGGTGCTAATCTGGGGCCGCCACATACGGAGTCGATGGGTGATGGCCTGTTTGAGATCAGAGCCAAAGCACAAGAGGGGATCGGTCGAGGCTTGTTTTGTTATCTAAAAGGTCAGCATGTTTATGTGCTTAGAGCTTTTGTGAAGAAGTCGAATAAGACTCCAAAGAAAGAGATCGAACTGGCTCGAGAGAGAATGAAAGAGGTGAAACGATGAGTTTATCAGCACTGAAACAGAAAGCCTTTGAGAACCTAGAGGTGAAAGCGGCGTATGACGAGCTGGGCGATGAGTTTGAACTGATTAGCACGCTGATCACCATGCGAGAAAAGTCGGGACTGACTCAGGACGAAGTGGCCAAGAAGATGGGAACGCGAGCGCCGAATATTTCGCGCCTGGAGTCTGGTCGAGCAAACCCAAGCCTTAAAACCCTAGTCAGCTATGCTCATGCTTGTGGTTTCAAACTCGATCTAGGGTTTAAACACGCTTAAGCGCTGCCGAGATAGAAAACTATGAAAAACGCCCCTTTTAGGGGCTTTTTTATGCCTATCGTATAGTCGTTCATTTGGGCGATTTGTTGCACGAAAAGTGTCGCAAAGTTTCAGCGGATAAAGACCGTGATAGTGCATCAAAGAGTGATAAAAACACGCCTTAACGAAAGGATTGAGAGCAAAAGCGTTATTTTTGATAGCAAAAATGGCTATTTACCATAATGTGCATAATGTCTACCAAAATATCGGGCCTGAAGCCTCAGGTTTATAGTGGAAGTATTGGCTCTCCTTTCACTATTTCATTTGCGGACATCATGCAAGTCATGACTCCTGTAGCGATCCCCCACGCTTTTTCTCTTGCCGTTTCTTCACCGTGCTTTTCAGCCATCTTGCTGATAAATACGTCATACCAGGGAGTGGTTTTATAGTTCACGCCGTCATCATCAAGCATTTCTATTTTTAATGCCGCTGGTTTGGTCGTGACTTCATCAAAGTTAATGCCTAATTCACTCTCCATGGTTTCGAAGTATAACTGGCAGTCCTCTGGAGACTCATCGAGATCATTAATCAATATATCGAGGATGGCGCTTTTAGTGAGCATGGCTTGATAGCGTTTCACTTCCTTCAATGCTAAGCGTTCGGATTCGATAACCTGGTTTACCTGCCTTTTTGCTGCTTTCTTTTTAGCGTTACGTTTTTGGACCTTCTTCGCTCTTTTATTCATGTTGGCTCCATGGCTCTCAAGTTCAGAATAAAGACTATGCAGCGGCTTGATTATTTAAGCAATTAAACATCTTCCAAAATGACAAAAACTATAATTTTCCGCTTGCTAGTAGTTGTTGCCATTTAGGCATTGCATTCTTGTCGTCAACGCAAAGCAAACGCCTTTGCACTTTGACCCGACATAGGAACGAATGCACATGAGCGAAACACTCAGCACTATCCGAAAAATGATCCAAGAGGTGAAAACCACACTGGATCAATGTACTCCGAAATCATTCAAGCAAGCCGATGTGGATGCCGCAGCCCAAGAGCGCATGTTACTTAAAGAAAAACTTAACATGCTAGAAACCGCAGAGCAGAAGGAAGTTGATGCTATTGCAATGGCCGAGGCGGACGAACTTCACGCTCGAAAAGTGGCGTTACTTGATGGTTAGGAATTTCAATCCTAATCATCAAGTTCTTTTAGGCGTTTAATATCAGAGCTTTCCATGCCGCCGTATTTTGATTTCCAATTATAGTAAGTGGCGTCAGCAATAGCGTATTCTCGACAGACGTCCGACACTTTTCTCCCTGCTTCTACTTCTTTCAAAATCTTAACGATTTGTGATTCTGTATAGCGTGATTTTTTCATAATCGTTCTCCGTTTAAGTTAGTTTAAACGTGAGAACTCTAAATGGAAATGCCCTTATTTTAGGGGATGCTTACATAAATTATCATGAACTTTAATAAAAAAAAAACCATTAGCACTGTCCATTGGTTGTCTTATCTCACAGAGTGCTTTTGCATTAGAGGCATGGAACGGACAAGAAGGTGGAGACACTTTTCAAGTCATCTTTAACAGTCAAGTATTTTCTAATGCTTACTGGGTTAGTGCTAATAATTGTCCAGGAGACGCAAGTAAAGATCCTGATCATAATCCATGGCGTTTTCAACGTGCGGCAACGTCCGCTGAAATAGCACAATACGGCAATCCAGATACCTGTAATATCAATCCTGCGCCGACCCCTGTTGATGAGTTTTCATCCAACACTGCCTATAATAAAGGAGATAAAATCACATTTTTTGACGTTGAATATCAAGCACAGAGTAACATCGCAGAACATTCCTGGGTTCCAGGACAAAAAAGCCCTTGGGAGCTTTATGAGCCATTACCCGATTATTCCCCTACGATGACGTATCATAAAGGGGATAGAGTGACAAAAGATGGTCAAGCCTATGAAGCTTTATTTTACGTCCACGATAAAGATCCAAGTAATCCTGCTAATCAGAATCCTTCTAAAACTAACGGTCAACCTTGGTTCCCTTTAGGAGCATATCAACCATTTTCACAAGATGAACTAAATAATGCTCCGGAATATAATGCAAATGAAACCTATTCAAAAAATGATTTGATTAAATTTAATCATGTTAATTATGTTGCCCGTCAAATGGTTAGCTCAGTTACTCCAACTGACACAAATAACCCTTGGAAAATTTTTATAGAATGGGGAAACACGAAAGAAATCATTGGCACTCCTCAACACTCTTGGCCTAATAAAGTATTTTCTCCTTATGTAGACGTTGTCATGAACGCTGTTCCTGATTTTGATATTGAAGGAACGTGGGTTTCAGATCAAACATCCATTGATAGAAGAAATGAAGCGGTCGACAACGGCAGTCGCCTACCGAATGCATGCTTGGAAACGGAAATCGACCTAAGAACGTATCGAAGGTGGTATCAAGGCGGAGCAGTCCAAGAAGATCAGCGCCCACTGGTCGCTCGCCCAGAACCAGCGAATAAGTTAACGGAGAAAGAAAGGTCAGCCATATTGGACGTATGCAACGCGCCTGAATACGCCACCCTTCCTCCAACACAAATCGTCCCTACGTTACTTGATAAGGGAGTTTACTTAGGCTCGGAGTCTACGTTTTATCGAACCTTAAGACAGGCAGGTCAGGTTGAGCACCGAGGACGTCAACGTGCTCGCAAGAAAGTGGCAAGACCGAGCAGTTATACCGCGACAGCACCGAAACAGGTGCTGACGTGGGATATCACTTACTTACCAGCAGTGGTGAGAGGCCAGCACTACTATCTGTACCTTATTGAAGACATCTACAGTCGAAAAATCGTTGGCTATGAAGTCTATGCGCAAGAGAGTGGTGAAAAAGCTGCTCAGCTCTTGCAGCGAACGCTCATGCGAGAGCAATGCTTTAATCGAGCGCTTGTGCTTCACTCGGATAACGGGAGTGCGATGAAGTCTTCAACGATGAAAGCCAAGATGGAAGAGCTTGGTGTGACGCCATCTTACGGTCGCCCACGAGTGAGCGATGATAACCCCTATGTAAAATCGTTGTTCAGGACGTTAAAATACGTCCCGAGCTGGCCGCCGAAAGGCTTTGCAAGCTTAGAGGAGAGCAGAGCTTGGGTAGACAGGTTCGTAGAGTGGTACAACAATGAGCATAAACATCGAGGACTGAACTACGTGACGCCATCAGAAAGACATGCGGGTAAAGATAGTGAGATCTTACAAAAAAGAGCGGCAGTCCTAGAGGTACGCCGAGAGCAAAATCCTGAACGTTGGTCAGGAGAAATCAGCAAGATAAGCAACCTTCGGTTGCGACTTCAACGCAGTAAGTCTTTCGAATACAATAACGTGAAAGTATCACGTTAGGCTTTTCAATGTACGACCCTAATCATTTTAAACACCTATTTACGCTTGGTC
>NZ_JAAUWS010000092.1:0-4158 GCF_014694465.1 Vibrio sp. S11_S32
TTGGAATGGTGGTTCTGGGCTAACTCTGGACAATTTATCGGTCGAAATGGCGGATCTGGGCTTAACTCTGGACAATTTATCGGTCAGGAGTGCTGTGTTTTGCCTTAACTCTGGACAATTTATCGGTTGGAATGGTGGTTCTGGGCTAACTCTGGACAATTTATCGGTCGAAATGGCGGATCTGGGCTTAACTCTGGACAATTTATCGGTCAGGAGTGCTGTGTTTTGCCTTAACTCTGGACAATTTATCGGTCAGGAGTGCTGTGTTTTGCCCTAACTCTGGACAATTTATCGGTCAAAATGGCTTGTTTTACCCTAACTCTGGACAATTTATCGGTCAGAAAAAAGTATTAGATATACATAAAATCAATGGTTAACGTCACATTTTTATCACTCCGATCAATATTAGTGTGGTTTTTAAGCAATTCTTGTCATTCTAACCGCCTATTTTTCCTTTTTTGTATTCCGTGTGTTTAATTTGTCAGGGTTCGAATGGTTGGTCGCTGATTATGAATGACAATTTGTTATGAAAATCCATTCCAATCATCGTTAACTCTGGACAATTTATCGGTCAGAATGACTGAATTTTAATCAACTCTGGACAATTTATCGGTCAATATGGCTTGTTTTACCCTAACTCTGGACAATTTATCGGTCTGTTTTGGGGTTTGGCTAGTTTGAGCCGGACAATTTATCGGTCACATTCAATGTGGTTCAGGTTTGCGTAAACATTAATATGTACTCGCTGGTGGCGTAAAGTTGTATTGGAACACTAACTATGGACAATATAATTTCACTTTCCCGTTTTTGCGTGTATTCTCTACTTACTTAATTCAGTGAGCATTGGCAACATGATAACAAAACCTTCGGATATAACTGTTAACCAAAGCAACGAGCTATTATCGGCGCAATACACACTACCACTAGCTCAATTTCGTATTGTGCTGATGGGGTTAGCTAAGATAAACAGTGGCAAGTCAAACGCTGGTTCTATAACTATAACGACAAGGGATTTTTCCGATGCTTATGGGTACGATGTAACTGATTGTGCTCAGATAATGCGTGATGCAATTAAAAGCATTAATAAGTCACCCATTAATATGACTATTGATGACCGTTTGCGAACCTTTCACTGGTTTGAAGTGACAGACGTTCCGGCTACAGGTGATGATGGTGCTTTTAATATTCAATTTAGCAAAACCATTGAGCCTTTCATTTTTGAATTGAAAAACAATTATTCAATCTCTGAATTTAAGTATGTAAAACAATTAACGACTCTATTTCAGTTCAGACTCTATCAATGGCTTAAAGATGGCCAGTTCCTTGGTATGAACAACTTTAAAGTGATTGCTGGTGGTGCGCTAGTCATTACGTATGAAATTGAGTGGATGAAAGCTAGAGCAAATATAGTTGGCTATGAAGAATGGAGTGATTTTAAAAAGAGAATACTTCAGCCGTCAATCGACCACATTAATAGCAGCACCAATTTGTCAGTTATTTATAAGCCTGTAAAAACCGGTCGTAAGACAACCCATATAGAATTTACAGTTGTAAAGGAATATTCAGTAAATGTGATCTCTAAGCCAATTAGACCTCGACTCAAGCGTAGACCGAAAGTGGTTGAGGGTAGTGATGCTCACGGCCAGTGGGCTAGAACTAATATAGATAAATTGGTTGGCTATGAGAGTGAGTTAAAAAATTATGATTCATCAGAATCCCTATCTTTGGATGACGTTCGTAGGCTTGTTGAATACTACAAAATAATTGGTAGTAAATTTGAACAGAAGTCACGAGAGCGAGAGATAAGTGATCGCCTATTAAGCAGAGAGAGTCGTTTTGCAATGACACTTCAAAGTAATTAGTAGATTGCTCATGTAAGCCTGTAACAAAAAGAACTCTCTTTTCTATTAAACCACCTTATTCAAGGTGGTTTTTTTTGATGTAAATGAATGTAAGTAAAATGCCATTGCCATTGCCATTGCCATTGTTATCTCTTATTGTTTGGATTAACTTATTATGATAGCGAATGAACCAAACTGAACCAAAGGTGATAGAAATGAAAACCCATAAATAGATGGATTGATATTTTGTCTCGCCTAACCACCAGCATTGTTATCAGTGTTGGTGGTTTTTTTTGCTTTTAATATTGGCAAGCTCATTCTGTCGAGAACATGTCAGCTGGTTTAAATTAGTGTGGTTGTGTTTACCACACTCACTGACCGGGCATGTTGCTTCTTTTTCTAAGGTTTAGGCAAAAAAAAACCACAACATCAAAATGATGTTGTGGTTCTGATTTTTGGTTCTAAGTTGCAGTTCTGCAACTTAATTACCGGTGGTTACGGTTTAATTCTGTAAATGATAGAAATTATTTAGAATGTAAATAACACCACCAAACAGACTCCCAACTGTTGCCAGCATTAAAAATACTATCTTATAGAACATATTATTAATTGCTGTGGTTAAATCGTTTCGGACAAATTGAACTTCGTTACGAACAGATTCAATATCCGCACTCAAGTCTTTACGAACAGATTCAATATCCGCACTCAAGTCTTTACGAACAGATTCAATATCTGCACTCAAGTCTTTACGAACAGATTTAATTTCTGCACTCAAGTCTTTACGAACAGATTCAATATCTGCACTCAAATCTTTACGAACAGATTTAATTTCCGCACTCAAATCGTTACGAACAGATTTAATTTCTGCACTCAAATCTTTACGAACAGATTCAATCTTAAAGTCTAACTCTTTACGAGTTTCATTTAAGTTATCTTGAGTTACATGATGTGATGCAAAATTCAAAAGCTCGCTTGTTGTTAATGTAATCGTGCTTTCATGCTCAGTTGTCATAATGTTTACCTTAAAACTCTCTGGTTTCATAATAATCGTCTTATCTTATTGGGTCAATAATTCATCACAAATGTCGCATAGACCTTCATCTTGGTCGCAGTAGTGATAATCACAGTGCTTACAATCGGTGGAAGTATGCTGGTTGACCGAGCCGGTATGACTCGCTTCAAATTCTCTCTTTGTGGCGTTCATATTGCATTTAGGGCATGGAATTATTGTTGCATCCATGATCAGTAGCTCTCTTAGGTCTACATCGGTGTATTTCCCAATAGTGCATATCACAAAGTCACTTGTAATATTGTTGTATGCACAATCACTAATGGCCTCTTCAAGAGTAAAACCCTCGCAAAGATAAGATTGATAGCCGTCGGCAATATCACTTCTCTCGCTAATAGACCCAAACCCCAGTCGATCGGCAATCGTTTCATCTTCCAAATGATAGGTAACATCGAAAGAGTGTCCGTCGGCATTCATAACCTCACCTTTTAGCTTTTCAGCTAAATTAGAGATCATCTTTGATGTTGGTGGCTTTGGCTTACATTGTTCGGGGATAGAAATGATTTCGTAATAGCCTTCAGTCGCTACCCATTCATCCCAACCTTCAAGCCAATCAAGCTCATTATATACGGACCAATTATTGCTTCTGTTATGGTTTATTTGTTCAAGAACTTGGTCTAAAGGCCAATGAAGCTCTTTATTCGCTTCAATATCTAAAACGGTAATCAAATTGCTATTATTTTTAGTAGTACATAGGTTCATTTTATTTTCCTTAGTTCGCGTTAAACGCATAGAGCGCCACTAGTTGATTAAGTGGCGTTGTGGTTGGATATTTAGCGGAATGCTGGGGTGTCGTGTATCAACTTCTCAAATGCGAGAAGACATGATGTGACCTGGGTGTGTATTGAGTCTACGTGGCTTTGTTGCAATACTCAATCTTAGTTGTCTTTGAGCGTGATCAGGCAACTCGGTAGCTATTGGGCATGCCGAGATGAGTGAAGCGATTTAATATGGAACAACCTAATAACATTTCCTGATTTTGATTGATAAAATTCCTACTGTGTAACTTGTTGCCAATTATTTTCTTATATCTCTGCATGGCCGTTTCTGAGACATTCCGCCAACCATAATGCCGACATTTTTGCCAATTCATTATCCCTGCAGCGAAACACTCTATTAAATTACTCATTCGCTTAGCGTGATGATAATCGTCTGCAAACGTATTATCTTTCGGTGGGATGATAATGTCAGCATCAGGAAAGTGATTTTCCAATGTTTGGTAAACGGCATTAGTATCGTACATTTTAT
>NZ_JAAUWS010000093.1:0-3842 GCF_014694465.1 Vibrio sp. S11_S32
CTGTTTAGTTTGGTTGTATTTGTAAGGCATTTGTTAATTATTCTGATATGAAAGGTCGATTAAAATAATAACCGACCCTGACAGTATTGCCTAATTGATTGTTTATCGAGCGATGCAACAAAGCCCTCACTGATTGGTAAGATAGATTCTACGAAATTACGCTCACGTAAATGTGAGTCTAACTTTGACTTGACACTAGGCGCTAGGCGTCCAGTAGCTCGCATTGAAGCTCGATTAGACCAACGAGCAGGACGGTAGCGACACTTACGCCCACGTCGAGTACGACGGTACATAGCGCGTTGTTCCATCTTCTTGGATACATCCTGTCGTAACGCCACTTGGCTTTGATAGATTACTTTACTAAGCCCAACAACGGCGCAACCAAGGGTCTTGCTACCCGTGTCCATTCCAGCAACAAGGGTTTGCTTGTAGCCTGAACTACCGCCAATCAGCTTGACGGTAAAGGGTGTTCTTTTAACAACTTTTTCGTCACCACGCTTGAGTAAAACTCTCGCTTTTTGTGGTTTACATGGCATTAATGGCTCACCATTTTTGTTTAGTACAAACACGAACATAGCGTGTTTCTCCTTCGAGTTATGTGTATCTATATGCATGAGGCACATACAGAATCCGACTTCCTCTCGATCAGATATAAAGGCTTTAGATGAGGTTGACTGCCCATAACGCTTTAGGGCTGGTTACAGTGCCTCGACAGAGCAACGGACTGAGGTGGCATCCGAAGGTGTCTATATCCAAAATATCGTTTAACTCACATATAATCCTCAGTGAGTGATCTGGTCAACTTGGCTTTTACAAGCCCGCTCCTTTAGGGGCGGCGTAATTGACATGGATGTGAAGCTTAGGATCCTGAATCTGAGCAAATAACACAATCTAGGTACAAAAACCTAGATTGTGTTATTATTACCTAAATTATGTTACTTAGTGAATGAATATGGATGATCAAAAATTCTACTATCCTGTTGTAAACGACAAACTGCCTAAGCACATTAAAAAAGGTCATCAGTTAGTGTTTAGTCGTCAGGATCTATCCGCGCGAGAAGCCGATCTGTTCGCATTAATGATCGCAAGCATGAAGGTAACGGATTGGGAAACAAACACACCTCATTATGAATTCACCTCCACTCAGCTTTCTGAGTGGTTAGGGATCAACTCTAAACATATCGGCAGTAATTTAAATCCCGTCGCTAATCGTTTAGCCAGTCATAAAATTGGTATCAAAATTGAGACTGGAAATGGTGATGTAGAATTTGATTATCGTCCTTTGTTTAAGCACATAAAATACAAAAATGGCACATTAACAATGGTGCCAAATGACATGCTAAAAACAGAGTATATTGAATACAATCAAGGTTTCGCCTTAATCAACACCCGCAATTTTTTGAACCTAAAAAAAGAATATTCAAAGCGATTATATGAATTATTAAGTCGGTTCAAAGATCAAGGTTTCGACATGCACCCTCAAAAAATCAAAGAGTTAAAAGGTATCTTTGGTTTACTCGATGAAGCAGGAAAACTCAAGAAGGACAAAAGCTCATTCAAAAATAACAGCGTATTTATGAAGCGCTGTATTCGTGACAGTATTGATGAATTGACATGTCATCCCACCATAAAAAAAGAATTATTATTCTTAGAGAGCAACAAAGGCGATAAAGGCTTTGAGTTACTAAAAAAAGGCAACACCATCGTTGAGATCAAATTTTTATTTCGTTGGTTAAAACAAGGTAATATTGAAGAGTTAAACATGCACGATGCTAAGTTAACGATTCAAAATTTAGAAATGAAACGCTTGCAGAACAAAGAACGGTTGTCAGAGGAAGAGTTGTTTAAGCTTTCTACGGCTTATCGTTATATTGGTCGAGAAGAACAAGCGGATAAAATAGATCAAAGCCTTGCCAAACGACATAGTACGCCAGAACCAATACCTGAAACCGTCGAAATTGACTCGATGTTAGAAAAAATAGACACCTTAATTGAAATTAATGATGATCCTGAATATTGAGAGGTAGGTAACAGATTTTAGGTATTACCACCTTAAATCTGTTCTTTCTAAGCAAGATCCTACGACAAGTAACACAATTTAGGTGTCCAACACATAAATATGGGATTTTTTAGTTAGACACATATAAAAAAGAGGCTTGATACCTAAATTATGTTATCTCTTTACCTAATAAAGGATCATTAATACCTAAATTATGTTATTAGAACACCTAAAATAAGATCATAAACACCTAATATGTGATCATAAACACCTATATTATGTTATTTTCACACCTAATATATGATCATAAACATTGATATTTACCTATGTTTTCAACCAGTTACCAACCCTATAGATCTTATACTTTTTATAGTTTAAATAGATCATATAGTTAAATATAGATCTTATAGTTGATGTGGATAAGTGGACAATCTTCGATTGACGCACTTGCCCACATCATCACAACGTTGATTTTTTCTCTTTTTAAAGACGAAGCATAAGATTCATTTGCTACTTTAATTGTGTATTAACTCACTCACAAGGAATTGCCATGAACTATGCCTACTTAAGAGTATCCACCGATAGCCAGGATGTAGCCAACCAAAAACATGGAATTTATGAATACTCGAACCGAGTTGGGATCGTGAATCTGGTTTTTATCGAAGATATAATTACCGGTAAAAAGAAGTGGCGTGAAAGGCAACTCGATAAACTTATTGATGGAATGGGGCAAGACGTTCAAAGCGTAAAGCAGAGCTCGTTAAGGAAATCATCGTAAGCAATGGTATGGACACCATCTCACCCTGCATATTTCGGAGCATTCCGATCGGCCATTTCCCCGCCAGAACGGAATCAGCAAAATAGGAAAAAGTACTATTTTGAGCTATCTAATGCGAGTGATTTTGCAAGAATTGAAGAGCTATTTGACGATCATTCAACGTTTTGCACGCACAATTTGGATTACTTTATTGGTGTCAATTTTTGTCATTTATTGCGACTTAAAACAAATAAATGCGACATTGTGTACCCTTCTTGTTTATTCTTTTTGTCGTCGTCTGCCTTTCGTTCTGAGAAGGTTTTGCCCAAAAATGTGTTTCAGCAATTAAAACTTACATTATTTTTGTTTGTTTTTTGTTCATACCTTGAAAGGTCCCGATGTTGCCCACAGATCGTGAATGAGGAATAACCTCGATAAAATTAAGGATATAGTCATGGGTTTGAAACCGGGTCCAAAACCAATCGCTAAATCGACAGGAAAGCCAGATCAACGTCGACGTGACAATAAAAAAACTCCAGGAAATACTCCAGGGTTAAAACCTAGTAAATCCTCAAAATGAGGAAAAGGTTACTTATCACAGTAACTTGATCTCCAATGCAGAGCCGGAACTAGTTGTGCTGGCTCTTCCTAGCTCTAAAATGCCCCGAAGTTTCTTAGGCTCAACGAACTGACCGTTTAGCGAGCATTGCAATAGACCAAATTAATCTAATCCGTGTTTTGAGGGGTTATACGGACACTTTTCGTAGTTCTATCCCGAATTTCTTTTTCGATTCACACAACAGGTTGATACTAGTTGAGTTTCATAATGAGTGGTAGCAACATAAACGGAATGCAAACACGGGAAAATTCTGTCTATTAAGCTTTAGGCAAATGAGAACTTGTCATGAAAAAAATAGAACAAATAAAATTGAATCGAAAACTTAAACGAAAAATGGCGAAGTATTCTGGTCAAGCCCAATAGGACACCTGACTTTGTAATTTTTCATAGTCGATTGGCGTTAAATCACCAAGCGTAGTATGCAACCTTTCATGGTTGTAATACCGGATATATTCTTCAACATCTTC
>NZ_JAAUWS010000094.1:0-3577 GCF_014694465.1 Vibrio sp. S11_S32
AGAAGATGTTGAAGAATATATCCGGTATTACAACCATGAAAGGTTGCATACTACGCTTGGTGATTTAACGCCAATCGACTATGAAAAATTACAAAGTCAGGTGTCCTATTGGGCTTGACCAGAATACCCGCCAGAAGGGATTTTGATACAGTCAAATACTTTATCGATCAAAAATGTCATATTTGGTCAGGTTATTGTCCGTTTCTAACATTATAAATTCAGTCTGAATAATGAAGAATATGACAAATGGAGGCTTTCAATAAAAAGGAGATTGGCTAGTGAGAAAATATATCTATATAGAATCATCAACAGAATCTCATAAAAATATAACTACCAAAATCAACATAATAACAAAGCAAGAAAATAGTACAGAGATACTAAATTATATATCAAAAATCTATTCCGAAACTTATAATGCAGATGTGTCGCCTTCATCTGATCTTCTAGTTTATACAACAAAGGGGGAAAACGTTGAGATTTTGGCTTGTGCAGGCATGTCTATGGGGAAAGATGATAAGGTTCTTCGAGAGATCATTCAATCTGGTGAATACATCAAGAATATTGATGTACATATCGATGACAATACTGCGGAGATCGTAAAAGGATTCTCCAAATCAAAAAAAATACATGTATTCGGTTAAGCGGGGCATTTATGCAAACTGAAACTAATCAGGAAGTACAATTAAACTCCAATAAAAACTCGGTGGCCACATTTGCTATCGTTCTCTCTCTCTTCATGGCTGCAGTTGATGGAACCATCGTAAGTACTGTATTACCTGAGATTAGTACTTCTTTAGGTCAACCTTCTTTGTACCCCTTGATAATGTCTGGATTTTTGCTGCCAGTTGCGCTTATTGCACCTTTTATTGGGGCTATTGGAGACAAATTGGGAATTAAACCCACACTGGTTGCCAGCATTTTAGTGTTTATCGTTGCATCTATATTTGCGGCAAACGCAATTACTATGCAAATGTTAATATTTTCCCGGGTTATTCAAGGTGTAGGTGCAGGTTCAATTATTGTGTTGTGTTACGCCTTACTTGCAGCAGTATTTTCTGTTGACGAGCGGGCAAAAATGCAAGGTATGTTAAGTGGTGTGTGGGGTATATCAGCAATACTTGGACCAATCCTTGGTGGGCTTCTTTCATCCATGTTCGGTTGGAAATCGATATTCCTTATAAATGTACCTATCGGTTTGATTGCTTTAGTTATGCTACTTCAAGTTAAAACCTTGGAATTAGGTAATAAACAAAGCCAAACCAGAATCGATTTTCTGGCTCAAATATCCTTTGCCATCATGTGTTTTTCTGTGATGATGCTGGTAAGTGAAAACCATATAGAGTGGTTAAACAATTATGTTCTTACTTTGTTATTTCTAGGTGCTTTCATCGTACTGATAGCTCGAGTACTAAAGAATGCAAAGGCTAGTCCTATTCCCGCACCCTTTTTCAAACATAAACCTTTGGTATCAACCGTTGTAATGGTTTTAGTATCAAGCGCGACCCTATATTCAGCGGTTACAATAATCCCGATCACACTTGCCCAACTCGGCCAATCAACCGTGTCATTAAGTGCGCTAATAACTACGGCTGCACTGGGTTGGGTATTTGGTGCCGCAATCTGTGGAAGCAAACTTGCTAAATTTGGGTTTAAATTGCCGGCTTTCATTGGAATGTTATTGCTATTTGCAGGCACTATTGGGATGATCCCAGCGATCAATTCGACAAATGTAATTTTTATCGCTGGGTGCCTTGCTTTCATAGGCCTAGGTATGGGGTTTGTTTCCACCTGCACATTAGTTTACGTGCAAAACTCTGCTCCAAAAGAACAGCTAAGCAGTTGGACATCTACCGTACAGTTCCTACGAAATATTGGTTCTGCTGTTGGGATCAGTCTTTTCACTTCGATTCAGCTTAGTCAGCATGGTGGATACGAAGTGAGCTTCTACATATTAGCTGCTGTCATATTTATTGGTTCGTTATTCTCTTTCGCTTTACCCAAATCTTATAAATAGGCTTTTTAAATTTCTATAGTTGTCCGGTTTGTTCTGCTTTGCGTCAGTTATAAACATTCTGGACACAACCAAGTAATGATAATTTTTCTAAAACAACGATGAAAAGTGGATTAGACATGAGTTATGACCTGTTCAAAATGGTACATGCAATTGGAGCTGTTGGCGCGACTGGATCACTGTTAGTCGCTCCTTGGATGTCTTATAAGTTAAGACACGCAACAGCTTCAAATAAAACTCTATTGTTAAAAGGGTTGGCGTTTACAGACCGCTACTACAACATTGCGGGCTGGATCGTTATGTTAAGTGGTATTACAATGTTTTGTTTACAAGACTGGCACCGTATGTTCCAGTTCTGGTTCGTACTAAGTGTTGCCATATTCATCGTCGATTCAATAGCTGAAAAAATATGGCGAGACCCTGCTAATGATGCATTAACGTCTCTAAATCCGGATGATGTTCTTTGGTTATCAGAGACACAGCGTTTACACAAAGCAGTGATGACTCAGATGATATGTACTTCACTCATTTTTATTACCATGTTTTTTCACAGCCAACTTAAATTGAACTTGTTAGGGATGCAATTGTTTCTGTAAATAATAAGTGGGAATACATTATACCAAACTTTTTAAGAATATTACCAAATCAATATGTTAGGATATAAAGAAAGTATCTACTTTTAATAGTACTAACTGGACAGGGAAAATTTCAGAATGCTTTTTACTGTCGAGCGTCATATTGACAAAGTGATTAATGAGCCAGTTCATAAACATGAAAATGGACAGTTAATATATATGAGGCAAGGTGTTTGTATTGGTCAAGCAGAACAGAACCAATGGCTCATTCAAAAAGGAATGTTAGTTTGGATCCCATCCAATGTTTCTCACCACGCTGAGTGCAAATACACTGCCAGTCTAATCGCCATGTATATTCCTCCTGAGATTGCTGTCTTCTGGCCAGAGAAAATCGTGTTAGTTGATGCAAGTAAATTAGCTGTTGGCATTATCGACAAGTTTGCTTTCAGCAATATCGAATCAAGTAAAGCTAACAACTTACTAAGCTTTTTGCTGGAGGAACTAATACAGGGTGTTCCTAGCAATAACCTACTCCCTCTCCCGGAAGATAGAAGGCTCGTTCGCATAACCCAAAGTGCGATAAAGAATCCTTCGGAAAAAGTAAGTTTAAGAGAATGGGCTCGGAAAGTTGGTGCATGTGAGCGTACCTTATCCAGATTATTTATAAAAGAAACTGGATTGTCATATAAATGCTGGATTAACCGACTAAAACACAATGAAGCATTGTCTGGTTTAAGAGATGGCTTAACTAACGAAGAGTTGTCGATAAAGCTAGGTTTTTCCTCTGGTGATTCATTCAGTCATTGGTTTCAAAAAGAGTTTAATTCATCTCCAAGGAGCATGAGAAAAAACCTGTTAAGTTCCGGTTCTGTCGCAAAGTTTTAATAAGCGGCTATTGCACTAATCTCCAGGCGTAATTACGCTACGAGACCGTAAAACTGTTCCCAACTAGATAATCCATTTGGATTATCTAGTTGTTCATTTTTGATCA
>NZ_JAAUWS010000095.1:0-3491 GCF_014694465.1 Vibrio sp. S11_S32
GTGGCCTCTCAGCATGGTCAGTTGTGTCCGAAATCGTCACAGCCGTGACGAATCGACAGCCCTACCCAAACGTATTCGGTTTTTAACGTTCACCAGCCCTGTCAATAGGGTGCTGGTGAACGCTTACCAATATTAAACAAAAAGTCATATACTTTACGACCTTTCTTGTTTAATCCAACAAGTTGATTTGTATAAAGACCTTTTAACTCTTTCTTAGTAACACCACCATATATAATCGTATCTTCGTGGGATGAATCAGGTTGAATATTATACCAATCGCTCGAATTTGAATAAACAAGGTATAAATCACACTCAGAAAATGCCTTGGGAGAAACAGCATGAAATCTCTTCCTGTCATTTGCATCACCAATACTATTCACACAAAGTGTAAAAACTTTTTTGTAGTCGAATTCAGGTTTTTTTAAGTGCCTCATTCGTCATCCTTAGTCGCAGCTGTTTTTGACAGTAAAGCCATTAAAACAGCCCTTCCCTCAAAACCAATCTGTCCTTTATACTCGTCAAGAATTGTCGCAAAGTCCTTTTCTTCCTCAACCGAAGACTCTAGCAAATCATGAAAACCAGACTTAGTTACTTCGAGACCAAAAACTTCTCGCGTTAATAGACCAACATTTTCTCCAAATGTTTCTCTTTCAGGGCGTTCCTGTTTTCCTGATGCTCTCGTACGACTAAGCTTCCAAACACAACTCTTTGGTACTTCTTGAAGTACCACTGGCGAATGTGTAGCTACAATCGCAACGCCATTTCTCTCCATCAGCAGAGAAGATAGAGCGCGAGTAAATGCAGACAACAAAGGGGGGTGTAAGTGACTTTCAGGCTCATCCATTATAATGAGTGTTTTTTCTTGAATTAACTCAACGAGTCTCGTTATTATCAACATTACGATTGCGTGACCAGAACTCATCCTCAAAAATAATTTTCTTGAAATTTCTTCTATGAGATCTGGATCAATATTGTTATCTAATCTCTTTAAACCCATATCCAAAAAGTTAACGTCTGATTCCAAATAAGTAATAGCTTTAAGCCATCTACTCTTAGCTTGTACTAAGCCAAAAATATTCCTAATACTTGTAGAAAATTCAATGCTTAATTCATCTAGATCTTTGAGAGTAGAATGACTCTGCTTTCCTCCGCTCCTATTTGCTTTTAAACCAATATAGGAGTAGTTTATATTTTCATTATCGTTTTCGCGGTCTTTTGGCGGCTCAAATGGGTCGAAAGCACTAAATGAAACTGATATTAATTTTGAAAAATATAATGGATCTAATACCTCGTCATCATTTTCATCGGATATATCTACAAATCGACCACAGTTTGTTCTATCTATAAGGTTAGAAATCATTCCGTTTAACAACGTTGTTTTTCCGATCCCATTTCGGCCAATTAATACATGAACGTTAGTGGATGGCTTTGATTTTGGATATACGTTGAAATCTAAACAATAATTTGCTTGATCCGTGGATTGTGCAGTCTCATATCTAAATTGATACTTTTGTAGTAGGTCACCACCATTTAATACTCTTCGGTACTGACTTTCTATTGAAGATAATGAAACAAATCTAGTTAGAGATGTTTTGAATACTGATTGTTCTTTGTACCGCTCCAGTTGAGTTTCATCTGCGACGACATCTCGTAACGAGGTTAAGAATCGGTCTTTATCTCTCTCTTTCAAATTGGATATTTTTTTATAATAATCAACGTCCTGCCCTAAAGAGAAGAAAGCAGTTGGCAATCCAGATTGATACTCTTGATCCATGTTATCTCGAGTTAAACTAGGAGAAACTTGCCCTCTATACCCAATCTTCACATCACCTAATTCATAGCGTGTACCTTCACTATCAAACACTATAACGTTGAATTGAGTCTCAAAGGAGTAGTCATCCCATGAGTTAACCCTTAAGTAGATACTATCAACAGCCTCTGTAGGTATAGGATCAATCCATGTGCTCTTAACGATTTTCATTTATATGGTTCCAAATAGGTTATTGTCGCTAATTACTTATTATTTTTTAAATAAAGGGATCATATCAACCAATTACATAAGTAACTAGAGTCATAAAGATTCGGCATGCTATCGATTTGTTAGCATCTGATTAAGAGTTTCACCGCTCGGCACTTCTGAGCAGTCTTAGCATTCACTGGTCGTCCTGTAGTGAAAAAGCTATATTGACCACTCAGCTAATCGGTTATTGATAAGATCTGCTAATGAAAAGTACTAACGGGAATTCGAGGAACGCTCCACCCTAAACTCGTCTTGGGGCAGAACCTTGTCGGTGATTTGGCTAAATTAGCTTTTAAAAGAATCATCAAGAATATTGTAAACCTCTAACCTAACAAGAAAATCCACTCATCCACTATAAAAAAGCCGAAATCACTCGCTGCTTAAAAGCGCCTAACCGAAGTTCATCGAATGTGTCTTGTGTGCTGTGTGTGTTGGCACTATTACTAGTCGAACCATTCCATATCAAACCAGAATTTAATCCACCTTGCTCTGGCGGTGTACTGCTTTCATTGGAACGATTTTTTTGACCATGCGACTCAAAATCTATCGAGCTTTTCATTTTGGCGAACATGCATGATTCAGGAATATCTTGCTCAATTCGTTCGGCATACTCAATTAAGCTTTTCTCAGCAAAAGTATATAACCATGCTTGCTTATTTGACGTGCCATTCACTCGCAGAATGCGTCCAAGCACTTGTCTGAAATACAACTCAGTTTTAACAGAACTCATGTGGCAACATACTTGTAGTCTAGGTATATCGGTTCCTTCTGATACCATGCCAACACTCACAATCCATTGAGCATCACTCTGGCGATAGCGTTCAATTTCCGCTATTGGTTCATCATGGCGGTAGGTCACAATTGAAACAGTTTGAGCATACTTTTCCGATAATATTTTTTGAATGGTTTTTGCATGCTCTACAGAAGATGCGACAACTAATCCTCCGGCATGGGGGGATTGTGTTCGTATTTCCGCTAGTTTTTGACAACCAAGGCCAAGTAAATAATTCATCGCATCTTGATTATGGATAACGCTTTGATACGAAGTTTTTGTCTCTTTTATCATTTCTAATATTGAAGAAAAGGATTCTATTTTTTCATCACTTGCCAGTGTTAGGTGTTCATTATCAACCAGTACAATTTTTGGTGACCGACAAACGTTATCTGCGATTGCTTGCTTTAAAGTGTATTGATAACCAACTTGAAGTTGTCCTTCTGGATCGGTGTATTCACCCATAGTGATAGGCAAGGAATCAGAACGCCACGGTGTACCCGACATTGCGAGTGTATACGTAGCTAATCCCTGAATTTTCGTCAATATTTGCTGTGTAGTGGTACAGTGATTTTGGCCACCTAATTAGAGGTGATATCATCACCTCATATATCAATAGGTGCCAATTATGACAAAACGAACAAGACCAACATTTAGCCCTGAATTTCGACTTGAATCTGCATTGTTAGTAACCGAACA
>NZ_JAAUWS010000096.1:0-3436 GCF_014694465.1 Vibrio sp. S11_S32
AGCTTACGCAATGATCAAAGCTTTAAATAAACTAACAGGGCTAGGTATGCCTAAAACTTACCGAATTGATTGAAATAATACCATTCTAGTGTTGTCACCTCTAAATTTGAATTACGCAACAAAGCCAGTATAGGAAATAAAAAAACCATACTTTTACCTACACTAATTATCGCGCTACAATGAAATCCTTTGATACTTAGTGGGACTTATTGAAGATCCCGACAATTCATAACTTATTGATTTATGGTACCTAAATGCCAAAAGAAGCCACTAAAAACAACGCCACAAAAGCATTACATACACCTATGATGCAGCAATATTTACGTTTAAAAGCGGAAAACCCTGACATCTTGCTATTTTATCGTATGGGCGATTTTTATGAATTGTTTTACAGCGATGCTAAACGTGCTTCCCAGTTATTGGATATCTCACTCACCAAGCGTGGCGCTTCTGCTGGCGAGCCAATTCCAATGGCGGGCGTGCCTTATCATGCAGTCGAAGGTTATCTCGCCAAATTAGTCCAATTAGGTGAGTCGGTCGCCATTTGTGAGCAAGTTGGCGATCCTGCCACCAGCAAAGGGCCGGTTGAGCGTAAAGTGGTGCGCATTGTGACTCCTGGCACTGTCACCGACGAAGCTTTATTGCCAGAGCGGATCGATAACTTAGTCGCGGCTATTTTCCAGCAAGACGATAAATTTGGTTACGCCACTTTAGATATGACTTCGGGCCGCTTCCAGTTATGCGAGCCACAAAGCTTTGAAGCAATGCAAGCTGAGTTACAAAGAACCTCACCGAAAGAATTATTGTATCCAGAAGATTTTGCCAGCCGTGAGTTATTGGAAAAAACCAAAGGTCAACGTCGCCGCCCGATCTGGGAATTTGAGCTCGATACTGCCAAGCAACAACTCAACTTGCAATTTGGCACACGCGACTTAGTGGGTTTTGGCGTAGAAAATGCCAAGCTCGGTTTATGCGCCGCCGGTTGCTTAATTCAATATGTAAAAGATACCCAGCGCACCGCCCTGCCGCATATTCGCTCGCTAACTTTAGACCGACAAGATGATTCAGTTATCTTAGACGCCGCCACTCGCCGTAATTTAGAGATCACCCAAAACCTTGCCGGTGGTAGCGATAACACATTAGCAGAAGTACTTGATCACACCGCCACTCCAATGGGCAGCCGGATGTTTAAGCGTTGGCTACATCAGCCGGTGCGTAATAGCCGAGTATTGGATCAGCGTCTTGATGCCATCAGCGAATTAAAACAAAACACCTACTTTGCTGATTTGCATCCTGTATTAAAAGGCATTGGCGATATTGAACGTATTTTAGCCCGTTTGGCACTGCGCTCTGCTCGCCCAAGAGATCTGGCTCGCTTACGAAATGCCATGCAACAATTGCCGGAATTAGCCTCTCTTTCTGCCGATTTTAAGCATGACTATCTGCAAAAACTCACCGCTCTAACCCAGCCAATGGATTCAATTTGTGAATTACTGGAGCGAGCAATAAAAGAAAATCCGCCGGTAGTGATCCGTGATGGTGGCGTATTAGAACAAGGCTACAACGCCGAGTTAGATGAATTACGCAATTTGGCTGATGGTGCCAAAGATTACTTAGATAAAATGGAAGCAGATGAAAAAGAACGTCATGGCATTGAGAGCTTAAAAGTTGGTTACAACAATGTGCACGGATTCTTTATTCAAGTTAGCCGCGGTCAAAGCCATTTAGTGCCTCCGCATTATGTGCGCCGTCAAACCTTAAAAAATGCCGAACGCTACATTATTCCTGAGCTTAAAGAGCATGAAGATAAAGTGCTTAATTCGAAATCCAAAGCGCTGGCACTAGAGAAACGTTTATGGGAAGAGTTATTTGACTTATTGATACCCGATCTTGAAGCGTTGCAAAATCTCGCCTCGGCATTATCTCAATTTGATGTACTGCAAAACTTAGCCGAACGCGCCGACACCCTTAACTATTGTCGCCCAACGATGACTAAAACCGCTGGCTTGAGCATTACGGCCGGTCGTCACCCCGTGGTCGAACAGGTGCTAAGCGAACCTTTTATTGCCAACCCGATTGAATTAAATCCGCAGCGTCAAATGCTGATCATCACCGGTCCTAACATGGGGGGTAAATCGACTTATATGCGTCAAACGGCCTTAATTGCGTTATTGGCTCACATTGGCAGTTATGTTCCGGCCGAGTCCGCCACTATCGGCTCGATTGATAGGATCTTTACTCGTATTGGCGCGCAAGATGATCTTGCCTCTGGCCGCTCTACCTTTATGGTCGAAATGACCGAAACCGCCAATATTTTGCATAATGCCACTAAAAATAGTTTGGTACTAATGGATGAAATTGGCCGCGGGACCAGCACTTACGATGGTTTGTCATTAGCTTGGGCCAGTGCGCAATGGTTGGCGAGCAAGATTGGCGCGCTGACCTTATTTGCCACCCATTATTTTGAATTAACCGAGCTGCCAAACCAAATTGATAATCTGGCTAATGTTCACCTTGATGCCATCGAGCACGGTGACACCATCGCCTTTATGCATGCGGTACAAGAAGGCGCGGCCAGTAAATCGTATGGTTTAGCGGTCGCCAGTTTGGCCGGTGTTCCCAAACAAGTGATCACCCAAGCCAAAAACAAACTTAAGCAACTTGAATCACTTGGTCAGCAAAAAGCGGTGCAAAATAATACGGGCGTAAAACCGGTACGAGTTGAGCAACAGTTGAGTTTGATCCCCGATCCAAGTGAAGTGGAGCAAGCACTGAGCCAAATTAATCCCGATGATATGAGCCCAAGAGAAGCATTAGAGGCATTGTATCGCTTAAAAACGCTGCTATGAGTTCAGGGCTATGTAGTGGTACGGTGATTTTACTCTAAGCCTTACTGACGACTAAAGTAACGGCACTTTCTAGCTAACCTTATTATCTCGAGTGTCGACATAAACATTCGCCACTCGAGATTATTAACTCAAACCAGCCAATGAATCATCTTATTGATATTGAACTGCTCAATATTAACCAAGTTTTATTAACCCTTAAAAACATCAAGAAAGAGTACTCCCTCCCTTTTTTTCATCTCTATTCATAATAATTACCCTTAGATCACAGTATTAATAATTACTTGTTTTTTAGGGCTTTGTTGCGTAATTCGATGGAACTAAATGTGAAACTGACGATCAGATCGTTTACTCCCCACTAAACCATCGATATTCATGCCAAAACCTCGTTATAAGACCAAAAAATGGAAGTTATATAATCAATCACTGATTAAACGTGGTTCACTGACTTTCTGGATTGATCAAGAAGCTATCCAAGAATGGAAAGAAGCTAAACAAGGGCTGCGTGGTAGACCTCGTATTTTCAGTGATTTAGCAATAACAACAGCGCTTATGGTAAAACGTATATTTTCAATGCCCTTAAGGGCATT
>NZ_JAAUWS010000097.1:0-3305 GCF_014694465.1 Vibrio sp. S11_S32
GCCGATTGCCTCTTCTTTAAATTCTTTCGTATAAGTTCGATATTGACGTTTTGTATTCATATTCACCTCGATTGATTATCGTATTATCCACAATCAAGGTGTCCAGATCGATTAGACCAGAATACTTAAAACAAAAATACGAAAAAGGTCAAATCACACTCAAGTCAATTCGACTAGCTTTACAGCCTGCAATTGATTTAATCATTTTCCACACAATTACAACACTTCCTTTGCAGCATCAAGTTAATAGCTATTTAGCCACAAAAACAGGGCAAACAGCAGCTATTACAGGTTTCATCACTCATCTAAAACAACAGTATAATTGTGATCTTGAAATTAACCGTCGCATTATCCAAAGAATTAAAGAGACACGGTTCAAAAAGTCATGTACCCAACGATTAGTTGAGCTGTATCGACAAGATAACCTAACCGAACAAGATCAAGTGGAACTGGTCGGTATTGCACTCTATTGCCTACATAATGTACTTATCAAAACACCTGAAAGAGATCAGATACACAAAATTAATGGCAACTATTTCTACAATGAAAACCAAAATAAACATTTCCTTCCAAAGGACATCATTCTGCGCCTCACGTAAAGGATGACCAGATAGACTAAAGTTTTGTGCTTCCCCCTTGAAATGCTAGATATAACCCTCCATTAATGATGGTTGTTACGTGCATCTATTTTAACCAATCAACGTATAAAAATTAGCGCACTTAAGCCAAGAAAGTAATTGAGGAAGCAAAGTGAAAGCAGAATATAGCTCATATGATTATGATAAAAGTAGAGACAGGATCGATGAAATACTAAAGTCTTCTGATTCAAACTATACAGAAAAGAAAACTATCCCATCAAGGGATGACTTAACCTTTACCAATGGTTTCAATGTATGGTGTACAGCTCTTTTTGTTGACATCCGTAAGTCCAAAGAACTAAACAAAAAACACACCAACCCCGTTCTGGCAAAAATTTATAAAACTTACATATCAGAGCTGGTAGCCGTAGTGAAAGGGCATGATAAAATTAAAGAAATCTGTATAGAGGGCGATTGCGTATGGGCTATATTCGATACTCCCAAGAAAAGTGACATTGATGCTGTATTTAGTATCGGTGCTCAGATTTCATCGCTGATTGACACCTTAAATATCAAATATAAAAAACGGAACTACTCAGAAATAACCGTTGGTATCGGGATCTCCTATGGAAAATCACTATTAATCAAGTCGGGATACAAAGGAAGCGGCATAAATGAAGTGGTTTGGCTTGGAAGCTTAGTAAGTGAAGCTGCTGAACTTTGTAGTTTTGGAAACAAAACATCATCAGATAAAGAAATGGTTGTCTCGAACGTATTTTATAACAATTTAAATGAACGCAGAAAAAAACTACTCAGTAAAAACAATAATAGGGATTGTTATCATGGGCATGTTATCAACACTTCAATGAATGAATGGGTTAAGAATAATGGATAGCAGTAAAAATCAATTTATCATCGCAGCGATTGAAGACTGTCAAGCGACGATCAGAGCCACTGACGCTAAGGTTGGTGCTTTGTTGGCTGGGATATTATTGCCCTTTTCTCAAATATCTCATATTTGGAGATATTTGATACAGCTTTCTGAGGAGATAGGTAGCCAAACATTTACGATAATCTTTTTTATCCTTTGGCTTACGACAATCTATATGCTGGTGAGGACAATATCGGCGATAGGCAATCCAGTAAACAACATCATCAACAATAAATGTACAGGCTCCTTCTACAGTGCTGGACTCTACAGCTTTGTTTTTTTAGATTCGCTAGTGAATAGAAGTGTAATCAAAGCCAATAAAGAAGTCGCCAGCTTTGCCCAATCTTATCCCAACACAACACACGAAATAGAGTTAGAGCTATCATTTGAGCACATGAAACTGATCTACATTCGAGACATTAAACTACACCGTTTAAATTTTTCATTACTCTTCTCTGGCCTGTGGTTTATTATTGGGATGTTGATTTTTATTTCTGTGAAATCACTTGCTTGATAGACGTATAACATAAAAAAACTAACCGAGATTCCTACCGCTCATTACTTATACACAAAGGTTTATAATGCTAGAGAACGAAAAAAACGAACTTCAAGCCATAATAAATGCAAGCCTAAATGAAGCAGAAAAGCACTGGCAAAGAGGTGGTTTTATATTAGAAGCACTAAATAGAAAGATGGAAGATTCAGTCCAACCTTCCAATATTCCTGGTCATAAAATAGTTCGAGATGATGAAACTGTCATTGATGAATTTATTGCTTTTGTAGCCGATATGCGAAATTCAACCGACCATCTCATGTGTGCAATCAGTTCAAAAAATGCAGATGTATCTGGTTTGCAAAGGGTTTATTATGAAACTTCAGCACTATTACCATCGTTAGCTCATGTAGTTAGTAAAGAAAATGGCAAAGTTACAGAGTTCTTGGGTGATGGTGTTCTAGCTCTATTTCAAATCGACCCCGAAGCTAAGGAAGAAGCAATTTACGCTTCACATCGAGCAGCAAAAAAAGCCGTGAATAATGTGAGACAAATGATAAATGAAGAATTGAAGAAACGTTATCGATTACCTCCTATCGATATTGGTGTTGGATTAGCTACAAGCAAAGCCTTAGTTACACTAGTTGGTTTACCACAAGAAAAACAACCAAAAGCTTTTGGAGAGTGTATCTTTCGAGCGACCAAATTATCCAGTGGACAAAATGAAATTATTTGCGATCAAAACTTAAAAGCGATGTGGCCATCATCAAAAGGAGGAACTATCTCCTTTAAACAAAAGCCTATTAAAAATGCTGCTTTTACAGGGTACCTAATCGGCACTAGCTAACAAAAAAAGAGGGGTTATAAACCATTAAGGTTATCAACTATCTAATGGTATCAGCTTGCTAATACCATTTCGAACCCAGTTATTATTAGCCCCTTGTCGATGAATAAATGTTGCCATTTTCCCACCTTGAGCATCAACATAATCAGATTCAACAACACCTAAAGACACAATGTCCACCAGTAATCTCACAAGTGTATAATGACTGTCATTGAGTGAGTTACCACTCAAAAACAAACTAACATTATCCGTTTTATATACAATACTACTAAAACCAGAGCCTTTTTCTTTTTCAGAAAAACTAACTACGAACAAGGTTTGGTGGTTAATATGTAAGCGCCCCATAATCCCACGGGGCGTTTTAGCGTGAAAAATTCCAAGGGAGAAGTGAGTCGATGTCAGGGACTGGCTTTGCCAGTTCCTTCATACACTGAACCATGTAATCATAAATTATCAACC
>NZ_JAAUWS010000098.1:0-3182 GCF_014694465.1 Vibrio sp. S11_S32
GATTATATAACTTCCAGTTTTTGGTCTTATAACGATTTTTTGGCATGAATATCGATGGTTTAGTGGGGAGTAAACGATCTGATCGTCAGTTTCACATTTAGTTCCATCGAATTACGCAACAAAGCCACGAACTCTACAAACCAACATCTGGAAAATTATTTGTAGAGTGTTACACGCCCTTTTGTTACATCCTCAAGAATAAACTAGGTTTAGAATTGCCTTCTGGGCAAGCATCACACGTTCTGCGCCATACATTCGCCAGTCACTTTGATGAATGGAGGAAATATTCTGGTGTTAAGGGATATTCTAGGCCATGCCGACATTGCAATGACAATGCGTTATGCACACTTTGCGCCCGATCATTTATCTGATGCTGTAACAAAAAACCCAATCGCCGGCATTGGTGCCTGACTGTCGCCACAAAATTTTTTAATTTCCTGTCGTCACTTCATCGCCACTCATATGTTTTTGACATAAAAAAGGCCACTTAAAAAAGCGGCCATTTCAAAGTTAAATTGACAATTTAATCACGCCCGTAAACATTATTTTCTTGCTCTTGAACTCGGATAAATGTGGTGCGCTTGGTGAGCTCTTTAAGCTTGGCCGCGCCAACGTAGGTGCAGGTTGAGCGCACGCCACCAAGAATATCGCTGATGGTATCATGTACCGTTCCACGGAATGGAATAAGCACGGTTTTACCTTCTGCCGCGCGATACTTGGCTACCCCACCAGAATGCTTCTTCATTGCCGATTGAGATGACATGCCGTAGAACTTCATGAATGATTTACCATCTTGCTCAATGTGCTCGCCGCCTGACTCTTCATGCCCAGCTAACATGCCGCCCAGCATCACAAAATCGGCACCACCGCCAAAGGCTTTAGATACATCGCCCGCGCAAGTACAGCCACCGTCACCGACAATTGTGCCACCTAAACCGTGTGCAGCATCCGCGCATTCAATAATGGCAGACAACTGCGGATAACCGACACCCGTTTTTACTCGCGTAGTACAAACCGAGCCAGGGCCAATGCCAACTTTTACGATATCGGCGCCAGCAAGGATCAATTCTTCAACCATATCCCCAGTAACCACATTACCCGCGCTGATCACTTTATCTGGAAATTGTGCGCGCACTTTTGATACATATTCGACTAGATGCTCAGAGTAACCGTTAGCGATATCAATACAGATAAAAATAATATCTTCTGTTAATGCCATAATATCGATGGTTTTTTGGAAATCCGCATCCGATGTGCCGGTTGATACCATCACATTATTCAATACTTTTGCATCATGAGTTTGAATAAATTCAGCCCAATCCGCCACAGTGTAATGCTTGTGGATTGCCGTCATCACATTATGTTCAGCCAGTGCTTGCGCCATAGCAAAGCTGCCGACAGAGTCCATATTCGCCGCAATAACAGGTACGCCAGACCACTGACGGCCGCTGTGCTTGAAAGTGAAGTCGCGATCCAGATTAACTTGAGAACGACTCTTTAATGTTGAGCGTTTAGGGCGAAATAATACATCTTTAAAGCCTAACTTCAGTTCTTGTTCGATACGCATGCTATACACTTCCTATGAGGCAAATTGAAATAAAGAAATAATCATGCCCGCCATTTGATAACATCAAAAAATCATAATGAATTGTCTTTACAACAAGGCTCACGAATTTCGGGCACAAAAAAACCGCAGCGTTTTGTAGACGCTCCGGTTTTCAGTATTATAGGGTGAGATTTTTTCGTTACCAGTCTGATATTTCAATTTTTTTTGTGATACTTTATGAAAGATAGTATCTCGGAAACTGCCTTCAATCTTCGAATTGAAATTCGCACTCAGCCCCGTAACTATTTAATAATAAACACTTTACCCACAATTAAGGCCAAAGGGTTAAGCATAAAATCCGCAATACCACCGCAAAAACCACCAGCGACACGCCTAATTTATAATATTTGAATTCCCCTACCGACATTTCAACGCGTTTATAAAAGATGGTGGCGAGCCCTTTCCAGTCTTGGCTACGCTTTCCATATTGAACCATACTCATCAAAATCAGTGAAATCCCAACGAAAAGAAAGCTCTTTTCAATCACCAACACGATTGTTTCCATCATGGCTTTATCCTCCTTGACCGTATTGCTTTCACTATGACGTTTTTTTTATTGGTTGGCTGTAGGACTTAAGTCGTAAATCTTAGATAATGTGAGCTTTATTGGTCAAAATTATCGTTTATCATCAAATGACAAACAAAAAAATGCAGAGCCACCGAAGTGTACTCTGCATCTTGTTTGGTATTGTTACTTCAAATTAAATCAATATGACTTACAGTTGAGCAGCCGCTACGTAGTCTTCTAACTCTTGAACTTTAACGGTAGTGATACGTTGGTTATCAGCATAGAAAGTAACTGAATCGCCAGCTTTAACGCCGCGTAATGTTTTTTGAGTGCCGTTTACGTATGCAACGTTCATTTGTAATGTGTTGGCATCGATTTGTTGGATAGTGGTGTTTTTGATATCAGCGTTGTTCGCTTGAACAGGTACTGTAGTCAAAGTGCTATCTAGTTTGTCATTTACTTTAAGTAAAGATGGCGCAGGGGTATCAACAACCGCTGGAGATTTACCCGTGATCACGTTTTTACCAGTCCAGAATTCGATGGCGTTGAAGATAAATAAATCACCAATAGACGCGATACCATAAACTGGACTCATTAGAAGGAATAGGCCTTCACGTGCATAACGGTTATCAACAGCCATTAGGTTAGCTTTACCCACTAGGCCAGTTACACCCATTTGCCCCATACAACCACTAAGAGTCGAAACACTTAATGCTGCGATTACTGCTACTTTCCAAGTTTTCATATTAATCTCGCTATTTTATTATGTTTTAAATGCGTGCTAAATCTAGCACAAAGGCGAAACATCAGTAAGGTTAATCACTTGATTATATTCTGGTCAAGCCCAATAGGACACCTGACTTTGTAATTTTTCATAGTCGATTGGCGTTAAATCACCAAGCGTAGTATGCAACCTTTCATGGTTGTAATACCGGATATACTCTTCAACATCTTCTTTCATTGCATCACGCGTTAAATAAACCACATTGAGTAGCCATTCATTTTTCAAGCTACCGAAGAACCGTTCGACGACAGCATTGTCTAAACAAGCTCCAACGCTGCTCATTG
>NZ_JAAUWS010000099.1:0-3159 GCF_014694465.1 Vibrio sp. S11_S32
AAGACCCTTTTGGGTTGTATGGTTAAGTGAATAAGCGTACACGGTGGATGCCTAGGCAGTCAGAGGCGATGAAGGACGTATTAACTTGCGATAAGCGTAGATAAGGCAGTAAAAGCCACTTGAGTCTACGATTTCCGAATGGGGAAACCCACGTGCATAAGCACGTATTATTAACTGAATACATAGGTTAATAAGGCGAACCCGGGGAACTGAAACATCTAAGTACCCGGAGGAAGAGAAATCAACCGAGATTCCGAAAGTAGCGGCGAGCGAAATTGGATTAGCCCTTAAGCTTTATATGATGCAGGTGAAGGCTCTGGAAAGTGCCGCGATACAGGGTGATAGCCCCGTAACCGACACATCATACTAAGTGAAAACGAGTAAGGCGGGACACGTGATATCCTGTTTGAATATGGGGGGACCATCCTCCAAGGCTAAATACTCCTGACTGACCGATAGTGAACCAGTACCGTGAGGGAAAGGCGAAAAGAACCCCTGTGAGGGGAGTGAAATAGAACCTGAAACCGTGTACGTACAAGCAGTAGGAGCACCTTCGTGGTGTGACTGCGTACCTTTTGTATAATGGGTCAGCGACTTAATTTTAGTAGCAAGGTTAACCGTTTAGGGGAGCCGTAGGGAAACCGAGTCTTAACTGGGCGAATAGTTGCTAGGATTAGACCCGAAACCAGGTGATCTAGCCATGGGCAGGTTGAAGATTGAGTAACATCAATTGGAGGACCGAACCGACTAATGTTGAAAAATTAGCGGATGACTTGTGGCTAGGGGTGAAAGGCCAATCAAACCTGGAGATAGCTGGTTCTCCCCGAAAGCTATTTAGGTAGCGCCTCGGACGAATACTACTGGGGGTAGAGCACTGTTAAGGCTAGGGGGTCATCCCGACTTACCAACCCTTTGCAAACTCCGAATACCAGTAAGTAATATCCGGGAGACACACGGCGGGTGCTAACGTCCGTCGTGGAGAGGGAAACAACCCAGACCGCCAGCTAAGGTCCCAAAGTATAGCTAAGTGGGAAACGATGTGGGAAGGCTCAGACAGCCAGGATGTTGGCTTAGAAGCAGCCATCATTTAAAGAAAGCGTAATAGCTCACTGGTCGAGTCGGCCTGCGCGGAAGATGTAACGGGGCTAAGCTATACACCGAAGCTGCGGCAGCATAATTTATTATGCTGGGTAGGGGAGCGTTCTGTAAGCCGTTGAAGGTGAACTGAGAAGTTTGCTGGAGGTATCAGAAGTGCGAATGCTGACATGAGTAACGATAAAGGGAGTGAAAAACTCCCTCGCCGGAAGACCAAGGGTTCCTGTCCAACGTTAATCGGGGCAGGGTAAGTCGACCCCTAAGGCGAGGCTGAAAAGCGTAGTCGATGGGAAACGGGTTAATATTCCCGTACTTCTTATAAATGCGATGGGGGGACGGAGAAGGCTAGGTGGGCCTGGCGATGGTTGTCCAGGTTCAAGTGCGTAGGCTAATTTCTTAGGTAAATCCGGGAAATTGTTAGGCTGAGACACGATGTCGAGTCACTACGGTGATGAAGTCATTGATGCCATGCTTCCAGGAAAAGCCTCTAAGCTTCAGTTTATAAGAAATCGTACCCCAAACCGACACAGGTGGTCGGGTAGAGAATACCAAGGCGCTTGAGAGAACTCGGGTGAAGGAACTAGGCAAAATGGTACCGTAACTTCGGGAGAAGGTACGCTCCTGTTGGTGATGAGACTTGCTCTCTAAGCTGACGGGAGTCGCAGATACCAGGTGGCTGCAACTGTTTATTAAAAACACAGCACTGTGCAAAATCGTAAGATGACGTATACGGTGTGACGCCTGCCCGGTGCCGGAAGGTTAATTGATGGGGTTAGACTTCGGTCGAAGCTCTTGATCGAAGCCCCGGTAAACGGCGGCCGTAACTATAACGGTCCTAAGGTAGCGAAATTCCTTGTCGGGTAAGTTCCGACCTGCACGAATGGCGTAATGATGGCCACGCTGTCTCCACCCGAGACTCAGTGAAATTGAAATCGCTGTGAAGATGCAGTGTACCCGCGGCTAGACGGAAAGACCCCGTGAACCTTTACTACAGCTTGGCACTGAACATTGAACCTACATGTGTAGGATAGGTGGGAGACTTTGAAGCATTGTCGCTAGATGATGTGGAGTCGTCCTTGAAATACCACCCTTGTAGTTTTGATGTTCTAACATAGGTCCCTAATCGGGATTGTGGACAGTGCCTGGTGGGTAGTTTGACTGGGGCGGTCTCCTCCCAAAGAGTAACGGAGGAGCACGAAGGTGGGCTAAACACGGTTGGACATCGTGTGGTTAGTGCAATGGCATAAGCCCGCTTGACTGCGAGAATGACAATTCGAGCAGGTGCGAAAGCAGGTCATAGTGATCCGGTGGTTCTGAATGGAAGGGCCATCGCTCAACGGATAAAAGGTACTCCGGGGATAACAGGCTGATACCGCCCAAGAGTTCATATCGACGGCGGTGTTTGGCACCTCGATGTCGGCTCATCACATCCTGGGGCTGAAGTCGGTCCCAAGGGTATGGCTGTTCGCCATTTAAAGTGGTACGCGAGCTGGGTTTAGAACGTCGTGAGACAGTTCGGTCCCTATCTGCCGTGGGCGTTGGAAGATTGAAGGGGGCTGCTCCTAGTACGAGAGGACCGGAGTGGACGAACCACTGGTGTTCGGGTTGTCATGCCAATGGCATTGCCCGGTAGCTAAGTTCGGAATCGATAAGTGCTGAAAGCATCTAAGCACGAAGCGAGCCCTGAGATGAGTCTTCCCTGGCGCTTTAAGCGTCCTAAAGGGTTGTTCGAGACTAGAACGTTGATAGGCAGGGTGTGTAAGTGCTGCGAGGCATTGAGCTAACCTGTACTAATTGCCCGTGAGGCTTAACCATACAACACCTAAAGGGTTTTGTTGTTGGATTTAATAGAAGATACAGATAGATACTTGAATTTGTGTGAGAACGAATTAGCAAAGCAGCTTTCCGAATTAGTTAAGACGAAATCGTCTTAACAAAGAATATTGCTTGGCGACCATAGCATTGTGGACCCACCTGATTCCATGCCGAACTCAGAAGTGAAACGCAATAGCGCCGATGGTAGTGTGGGGTTTCCCCATGTGAGAGTAGGACATCGCCAGGCTT
>NZ_JAAUWS010000100.1:0-2758 GCF_014694465.1 Vibrio sp. S11_S32
TGGGGGCTCTGTCTTGATTAATCAATAGCAATGAAATATAAACCTAACAAGCATTTAAGGCTTCAAGATACTTTTTCTAATCCAATTTTGGCACGTTAGTATCCATACTCTAACGTGCTTTTGTCCAAAGACGTGTTGACGTCGATCTCGACAAACACGTCCTTGCCCCAAAGCAAGTTAGGAGGTGCCACAAAGATTAGCTTTGTCCAGATACTTTCTCATGTTAAATGTTTCTAATTCTGCATAGTTTAAAATTAGAATAATTGGATTTTTAGTTAGAAATCTCGTCTATGAATCTGAGATAAATCTTACTTTATTAATAAATTTAGTTATTTAACTTGCTGTTCCAAACAGGGTAGTGTTCATAATTCTGTGTCATTTCAGTAAAATATTCAAAAACAGGAATGACACATGACCCAACCTTTTAACTTCGAACAAGCCCTTAAAGATCTGCAGTCAGGTAAAAGCCTCACAGGTAAAGACAGCATTCTTGGTCCACTGATCAAGCAACTCACTGAAGCGGCTCTCCAGGCTGAGCTTGAGCAGCATTTAGCGCATGATCCTCTGCCTAATCGTAAAAATGGCAAAACCCCTAAGACCATTAAGCATCCGTCCGGTAACTTTGAGTTAGACACCCCTAGAGACCGCAATGGCACTTTTGAACCTCAGTTGATTAAGAAAAATCAAACTACGCTAACCGATGAAATCGAACGTAAAGTGTTATCGATGTTCAGTATAGGTATGAGCTATCGCGATATTAATCAACATGTTGAAGATATGTATGGGATCAATGTATCTAACGCAACAGTCAGTGCTATCACTGATAAACTCATCCCCGAACTTAAAGCGTGGCAACAGCGCCCATTAGATAGCCATTATCCTATCGTTTGGCTTGATGCGATACATTATAAAGTCAAAGAGGATGGGCGTTACGTCAGTAAAGCCGTTTACACATTGTTAGCGCTTAATATGAAAGGAAAAAAGGAAATTTTAGGGCTTCATTTATCCGAAAATGAAGGCGCTAATTACTGGCTATCCGTACTGACCGATCTTAATAATCGTGGTGTAAAAGATATTCTTATCGCCTGTGTTGACGGCTTGACCGGTTTCCCTGAGGCGATAGCCAGTATCTTCCCTAATACGGAAACACAGCTATGTGTTATCCACCAGATCCGCAACTCAATGAAGTATGTCGCCTCAAAACATCAGAAAGCGTTTATGGCTGATTTAAAGCCTGTGTATCGAGCCGTGAGTAAAGAAGCCGCAGAGATGGCATTGGACGAACTGGAGGCCAAATGGGGTGATGCTTATCCGCTGGTAATCAACTCTTGGCGTCGCAAATGGCATAATTTGTCCCATTATTTTAGGTACCCAGAACATATCAGGAAAGTGATTTACACGACCAATGCAGTTGAGGCGGTACATCGCCAATTTAGAAAGCTCACCAAAACCAAAGGTGCTTTTCCTAATGAAAATAGCTTGTTGAAGCTACTTTATGCAGGCATATTAAACGCCTCAGATAAATGGACCATGCCAATCCACAATTGGAGCCTTTGTTTATCTCAGTTAGCGATTTATTTTGAAGGGCGTTTAGATAGCGTGCTAGAAATTTAAAAATTAGCCTGACACAGAATTTTGAACGCCCTCCCAAACAGTGATTGAGAATATAGACGAAAAGACTATAAGGGTTTTTTCCGTCTATTAAATTGTTAGGTTTTTCGTCATAATGTTTTAATTAGGGATCTTTATGAAGCGTATTTTGGGTCTGTTTCTTTCGGCGTTATCTTTCATGGCTAATGCCGAACCTCTTGTTGTATATGACTCGTCGCGAGATCGTTCTATTCCTCTTGAGATTGGTTTACCACTATATCCCACGGTCTGTTCTCTGGAAAAGCAGTGCAATGTCGCATTCATAAGTGCCGGTAATCGAGTGCCTTTTCAAAAGTACAAATTCCTCTCTGACGCCTTGAATGAACTTGGGTATATGACGATCGCAGTAGACCACGAACTGCCGAATGACCCTCCGTTGTCGAAAACAGGTGATTTGTATCAGACACGTATAGAAAACTGGAGTCGAGGAGCACAGACTTTAGATTTTCTCCAAGAAGAATTAGCTTTGCGTTTTGCGTCGTATAATTTTAATAATTTAACTTTGGTTGGGCATTCTAACGGCGGCGACATTTCCACTTGGTTGAGTAATGAAAATAAAAGTTATATTTCCCAACTTATTACTTTAGACCATAAGAGAGTTACATTACCAAAAACAAGTAAAATCAGAGTTTTATCGCTTAGATCACCGGAGTACCCAACAAAGATTGGGATACTGCCGACAATAGAAGAACAACAGCTCTATGACAGTTGTATTGTTGAAATTCCTGCATCCAAACATATGGATTTTACGGACTATGGAACAAATGAGATGAAGCAAAAAACTATCCGCATTGTTGCTAGTTTCATTAAAGGAACTCCATGTATGTCCCTGAAAACCAAAACCTAACAAACGACTATGGTGTCAATAACTAATTTTTAGCAAAATTTTCATCCCACATGACGCCATCTCTTAGCATGACTTTACTAAGTGGTTTCTGTCCAAAAACATCACAACCTGAATTTTTACGCGTGGCATTTTTTAGCTCAAAAATGCCCCAAAAACATTTAGATTAAATACTCTGCACAATTGAGAGGACGTGCGTTTACCCTACTAAAACTTATTCGATTGAGTTGATAACTGTTCATTCTCGTCATTAGGCGACATCTT
>NZ_JAAUWS010000101.1:0-2477 GCF_014694465.1 Vibrio sp. S11_S32
AAAATCCTTCGATTTAAATGTTTTTTACTAACCCAACTGTCTTTGCATCGCTAAGCTCTCTCGAAAAGATAAGGAAGGAACTCGATGTATCGTGATCATATCAACATTGAAATTCCTATCCTTGAACCTTGATAGGGCCCTTGAGCATGATGAGTATCGATATTTTGCGAACGATAATATTGAATATTGCCAGAAAAGCTATCGTTAAAGTTTTACTCATTAAAGATATTCAAAGAACGCCTCAAGAAGGTATTGGCAAGCCTGAGCCTTTAAAACATGGTCTATCGGGATATTGGTCTCGACGAATCAACGATGAGCATCGAATCGTTTACAAACATCAAGGAAATACGATTCTAATTGCGCAACTCGGATACCATTACGGTATATAAGGTCGTAGTCACGCACTTGTCGAGTGCATTACTTTGTTAACCTGTATATTAACGTCTGAAAAGTTTCTTATAGCATTATGACAAATAGTTTTTGGGCAATTCTGAGTTACAAGTTTTACTTATGTAGTAAATTACGGATTAGTTGATGTACGGAAGAAGTAACGCCTCACTAAGAGGCAAAAAACAGTTGGTTAAAATAAGCGACGCAGGAGCAAAAACCAACTGTTTTTTGTCCTTGTTGAATTGCTTGTTATAAAGCAACAACGACTAAACTTCGATTGTACCTTTTAAATACTGTACAGCTTTACCTAAAATAAAAACTTTATCATTAGCAACGTTGCATATTAAATTACCACCACGTTTAGAAGCTTGATATGCAATTAAGTTAGACTTATTAAGTTTACTAGCCCAGTACGGTGCTAAACCAGTATGAATAGAACCTGTAACAGGATCTTCATCACCACCATTTGCAGGCCAGAAATAACGAGAAACAAAGTCATACTCATTTGATTTTGCGGTTACAACAACATCATATGGTGCCAGTTGCTTTAATAATTCATTATTTGGAACGACAGAAGTTACATCAGCTTCATTTTCATAAACAACAAAGTATGCTTGGTTGTTTAATAATACTTCTCTTGGGGTAATTGAAAGTCCATTTAATAATGCTGATGGTATATCGTTAATAATTTCTGGCAGTCTACTCGGGAAGTCCATTTTAATATAACCGTTATCCATTTTAGTAATAGATAAATTACCTACTGCTTCAGCGTAAAAATTAATGTTTTTCACATTATCATTTTTAGAAAAAATAACAAATGATGACGCTAATGTTGCATGACCACAAAAATCAATTTCAGTTATTGGAGAAAACCAACGAATTTCATAATTATAAATATCGATTTGTCTTACATACGCAGTTTCCGATAGGTTATTTTCAATAGCAATAGACTGCATAAGCTCATCAGTAAGCCAGTCCTTGGTAATAATTACTGCTGCTGAATTTCCTTTAAACGCCACATCAGTGAATGCGTCAACAACATTGATTTCTAATTCCATTTGAGAATCTACCTCCATAGGCATATTTGCTTTATAACAGTATATTAACAAGAAATTCAGATAAACCCGAATGGATTTTACACACGATCGACGCTAATCAATTCATTTATTGCCATAAGATACCTTAATAACGGTTTTTTAAAAGCATTTAGCCGATTTTATGCGATGGAGAAAGCGAGAACTGGGTTTAGCGAGCCAGTTGTGACAGGGATGAACTTTCAATGTTTATATATTATTGTTAATTAACAATTACTTAAAATTTAGCCTGATAAGTCACATCTAAGCATAAGTTCTCGCTTTCACACAAAACCGCTTAATACTCACAAAATTAAATTATAACTGTATAAGCACACAGGACGAGGCGGGCAATCGATTTACCGTAAAAAAGGATACTTAATGTATTGAGATAAATTCTAATCCTAACTTGGAACTGGGCAGAAACGCGCCAACCCTGCCTAAATTTTGCTTGGTGGAAATGCTCTATTTGATATACCAATCATGGATGATTGGTGAGGCTTCTTGCGCACATGGATGTGCGGTTGAAGCCGTTATCAAAGTAGAGTGTTGTAACCAAGGTCAACAAAATTTCTAGCAGCGGCCTTTTTGCCACCTTTTTTGTCTGTTGAAAAAAGGTTGGTCGCCGAAGGCTGTGCGGTGCAATCATCACGAAATCAAGATTCAAATAAGCCACTATTGTTCCGCGAATTAGAACAACTACCTTGAAAAACACCGTTAGCATTTAAAAGTAAGAATGGAAAAGCGAGATTCCCTGTCTCTTCGCTTAGGCTCATGCATGGAATGACGATTTCCTCACCGGTGTATGGGCATAAACATTTTAGAAAAAGGCAGCGTACCAATGATCGGATCGCTGCCTTGTTAGTATGAAACTTTATTGTTTGGTATTAGGGGCTGTTGATCTTTCGTGATTAAATTTTGTTCGAGATAAAAGCCTTTTAATCGAGGCAAGTCGATTGAAGCCTAGTTATTCTAAGTAAATGAGACTTAACGAAGAGTAAAAGGCTTTTAGCC
>NZ_JAAUWS010000102.1:0-2428 GCF_014694465.1 Vibrio sp. S11_S32
GCTCGAGCAGAGATTGCCATTCTTGATTAGTGTGTCGTTGTGCCATATTCAAATCTCCTAATAGTTTGAGATCTGATCTTATGATTCGCAAAAATAAATGAACATGTGGGGTTTATGGGGCGCTTACTTTTTATTGTTGGAAAATAACCAATTCTTTCTACCTATCACCAGCGATTTTATTGCTCGCTCTGCTCGGTTATTATCGATAGATAAATGACCGTCATCAATGTAACGAACCAGCTTAGGCCATTGGCCTAAGGTATACTTAATCGCTTTCCCTAAGGGACTGGATCCGATAACTTTTTGCGTGGTTAACCACACATAGAATTTATCCAGCATAGGCTTGGCATGTTGCTGTCTCTCTGCCCACCGCTTTTCAACCGATCCTGTTTTCAATCTTGACTCAAGTGCGTACAGCTTTTGGATTTGAGCCAACGCCATATCTGCTTTGCCTGCCTTACCTTTTCCTTGAAGCTTTTTAGCATCCATAAATTTTCGACGAGCGTGAGCAAGGCATCCAACATTAACTACTTTGGATAAACCATCATATGCCCCATAGCCATCACTTTGCAGATAACCAGAGTAATTCCCTAAAAAATCCATAGGGCACACTCTCGCTCGACTATTTTGATAGTCGAACAAGACGATATTTTTTGTCTCTGCTAATGCTGCCTGTGGGGAATCTGCTCCTGAGCAATATAGCCACATATAACATTGTTTATTTTCTTTAAGTACATTGAGCGGTGTTTCATCCGCTTGAATGACCACTTGCTCTAGCAAGTGGTTTTTCAATGCTTGGTACAGTGGTTTAAATTTCTCACTTACTTGGATTACCCATCTTGCCATTGTCGTTCTCGACAAGTCGATACCAGATTGATTGAACAAGGTTTCTTGACGGTATAATGGCAGCGCGTATTGGTATTTCCCTAAAATGATATTGGCCAGTAAGCTTTCTGTTGCAAAGCTTTTAGGGATGATGCTATATGGAGTTGGATGCTGATGGATTTGGCTTGTTTCAGATTTCTCTTCGCATTGACGACAAGCGTACTTCGGACGAACTATCTCAAGCACTTTTAATATCGCTGGGGTAAATTCTAACTTTTCACTGCGGTCTTCACCGATCCGGTGAAGAACATGCTGACAACATGGGCATTGTTTATCATGTTCATCAAGATCTAGAAGAAGGGTTTCACGAGGTAAGCCTTTTGGTAATGCTTGACGTTTACCACGTTTTTTAGTGCTCGTTGTTGTGGTAGTGATAACATCCTCTTCCACTTTGGCCGCTTCACACTCGACCTCATTAAAGAGGTCGCCTTGTGCTTCATCATAAGGTTTCAATGATTCTGAGCGTTTAGCAAACTGGCGATCAAGCGCCAGTTTAAATTGTTCAATTAAGGATTGTCGCTCCGACATTAAAGCCTTCACCATCGCTTGCAGCTCGGTGACACTTTGGCTTTCAGGGTTAATATCGGTCATCTTTTTCATGGGTTAATTATACTAAATATGCCATGAAAAACCTTGGTTTTTCTTACTGTTATTTGGATTAACTCATTGTAAAACTATCGATGTTTATTGGTTTATGGCCAATTATAGTAAAGCCAGATAACAGTTGTTCTAAGTCAAAATAAGTAAGTGGAAATACCTGTTTTTTTTCATGATTAGGCCATTTGAACTTGGCTTTTTCCAGTCGTTTATACCACAGTGCAAAGCCTGTTTTATCCCAATATAAGACTTTGATTTTATCGCGATGCTTATTAGTAAACAGGAATAGTGCTCCAGAACTTAAAGGGAAATTGGTATCAGATTCGATAATGGCCGCAAGGCCATTAATGGATTTTCTAAAATCGACATACTCTCGATACAAATAAATATTGGGTGCGTTGAGCATTTGTTTCATGCTAATGCTCCAATAAGTTCTGCAAGGTAAGCGACAGGCGTACCTTGCGGTACGCTCAGTTCAATATGATTTACAGATAATATCATATTGGCGACAGGAGTTTGTGATGCTTGATAATGTGTTCTGGTTTCAACAATTTCAGCTTTCATAAAACTACTATGATTTGTTTCCTCAGTCCGCCCTAATTGTTGGCGTTTTGCATGAAAAGTAGAAAGGCTCAGTCCATGACGTTCGCAGAATACCTTCTGCGATAAATGCGCCGATTCGTATTGTTCTAGCAGGGATTGCCATTCTTGAGTGGTGCGCCGTTTGGGTTTTGCCATATTCAGATCTCCTAAAGATTGGAGATCTGATTTTATGGTTCGCAAGGTTCAATTAAAATGTGGGGTTTATGGGGCGCTTACCGTTGATTCGATTGGATTACTTGTTCTAATATGCGTCCAATGCTCTGCTGGAAAGTCATAAAATGCGAGCATTTCTTCTTTATCTTTTGTTAAGCACTCCGTCACTTTTGGGTACTTGCCGGAATAG
>NZ_JAAUWS010000103.1:0-2245 GCF_014694465.1 Vibrio sp. S11_S32
TTTTTACTGAGCAAACGTCTTATGCGCCAAGCAGTCCTTATTCCGCTTCAAAAGCTTCTAGCGATCATTTAGTTCGAGCATGGTTGCGCACTTATGGTTTTCCAACCATTGTGACCAATTGTTCAAATAACTACGGTCCTTATCACTTCCCTGAAAAACTGATCCCGCTGGTTATATTAAATGCATTAGAAGGTAAATCTTTGCCTATCTATGGTAAAGGTGACCAGATTCGCGATTGGCTATATGTCGAAGATCATGCCCGCGCTTTGTATAAAGTTGTGACTGAGGGGAAAGTTGGTGAAACCTATAACATAGGCGGTCATAACGAAAAACAAAATCTAGAGGTAGTACAAACCATTTGTAGTATTTTGGATGAACTCGTTCCGATTGAAACCCAGTACGCCGCCCAAATCACTTATGTGAGCGACAGACCTGGACACGATCGTCGTTACGCCATTGACTCAACCAAGATGAGCCAAGAATTAAATTGGACTCCAGTTGAAACCTTTGAAACCGGTTTACGCAAAACTGTGCAATGGTATTTGGATAATCAAGCGTGGTGCCAAAATGTTCAAGATGGTTCATATCAACGTGAGCGACTTGGTACGATTGAAGAATCGTTAAAAGGAAATAAATAATGAAAGGTATCGTTTTAGCTGGTGGTTCAGGGACGCGTTTATACCCATTAACACGTGGTGTATCTAAACAGTTATTGCCAATTTATGATAAACCAATGATTTTTTATCCGTTATCAACGTTAATGTTAGCGGGAATTGATGATATTTTAATCATTACAACGCCGGAAGATAATGAAAGCTTTAAACGATTATTAGGGGATGGTCGTGATTTTGGTATTAATCTAGAGTTCGCTATCCAAGAAAGCCCTGATGGGCTGGCACAGGCTTTCATTATTGGTGAAGACTTTATCGGTAAAGATAGTTGTTGTTTGGTATTGGGTGACAATATTTTCTATGGTCAATCTTTTACCAAAACATTAAAAAACGCCGTCAGTCGCAAAACAGGTGCCACTGTATTTGGTTATCAAGTGAAAGATCCAGAACGTTTTGGTGTGGTTGAGTTTGATGCAGATATGCGCGCCATTTCAATTGAAGAAAAACCCGTTCAACCGAAGTCAGATTACGCGGTAACAGGATTGTACTTTTATGATAATCGTGTGGTTGAGCTTGCTAAGAAAGTGAAACCCTCTCATCGCGGAGAGTTAGAAATCACAACATTAAATGAAATGTATCTTAATGATGGCTCACTGAATGTAGAGTTACTTGGTCGTGGGTTTGCTTGGCTTGATACGGGAACCCATGAAAGTTTGCATGAAGCCTCCTCATTTGTGCAAACGATTGAGAATGTCCAAGGACTCAAAGTCGCTTGTCTAGAAGAAATCGCCTTTAATCAAGGTTGGTTAAAAGCGGAAGATTTAAAACGAATTGCCAAACCAATGTTAAAAAATGATTATGGGCAATATCTTAATACATTGGCTGACAAAGCGATGAAAGGTGACACGATATGAAGGTGCTAATTACCGGTTGTCATGGTCAAGTAGGGCATTGCCTCGTTCAGCAACTTCAAAATAAAAGTAATGTTAATGTGCTTGCTCTGGATGTCGTTGGTTTAGATATTACCAATAAAGAACAAGTAATTTCCGTAGTGGCTGATTATAAACCAGACTTTATTATTAATGCCGCGGCGCATACCGCTGTGGATAAAGCCGAATCAGAAGAAGCACTATCAATCGCCATTAATACCGATGGTGCCGCCTATTTAGCGCAAGCTGCGCACTCTGTTGGCGCGGTCATGCTTCACATATCGACTGATTATGTCTTTGAAGGTAATAAAGATGGTTTATACAGTGAAATAGATACGACCAATCCACAAGGTGTCTACGGGAGAACTAAGCTCGCAGGCGAACTTGCTGTAGAAGAAGCTTGTCCTCGCCATATAATTTTAAGAACCGCATGGGTATTTGGTGAGCATGGTAATAATTTTGTCAAAACCATGTTGAGACTGGGTAAAGAGCGAGATGCCTTAAGTATCGTGGGTGACCAATTTGGTGGCCCAACGTTTGCTGGAGATATTGCATCAGCATTAATCAAAATTACAGATCAGATTCAATCAGGCAGTGAAGCATGGGGCGTTTATCATTTTTCGGGCTCACCTCATGTCAGTTGGTTTGAATTTGCAGAGGCAATCTTTGAACAAGCGAACAAGCAAAGTATTCTTAAGAATAAAC
>NZ_JAAUWS010000104.1:0-2245 GCF_014694465.1 Vibrio sp. S11_S32
TTTTTACTGAGCAAACGTCTTATGCGCCAAGCAGTCCTTATTCCGCTTCAAAAGCTTCTAGCGATCATTTAGTTCGAGCATGGTTGCGCACTTATGGTTTTCCAACCATTGTGACCAATTGTTCAAACAACTACGGTCCTTATCACTTCCCTGAAAAACTCATTCCACTTGTGATCTTAAATGCATTAGAAGGTAAATCTTTGCCTATCTACGGTAAAGGTGACCAGATTCGCGATTGGCTATATGTCGAAGATCATGCACGCGCTTTATATAAAGTCGTGACAGAGGGGAAAGTAGGAGAAACCTATAACATAGGCGGTCATAACGAAAAACAAAATCTAGAGGTAGTACAAACCATTTGTAATATCTTGGATGAACTCGTTCCGATTAAAACCCAATATGCTGAACAAATTACTTACGTGAGCGACCGTCCTGGGCACGATCGCCGCTATGCGATTGATTCAACCAAGATGAGCCAAGAATTAAACTGGACTCCAGTTGAAACCTTTGAAACCGGTTTACGTAAAACCGTGCAATGGTATCTGGATAATCAAGCGTGGTGTCAAAACGTTCAAGATGGTTCATATCAACGTGAGCGACTCGGTACGATGGATGAATCGTTAAAAGGAAATAAATAATGAAAGGTATCGTTTTAGCCGGTGGCTCAGGGACACGTTTATACCCATTAACACGTGGTGTATCTAAACAGCTATTGCCTATTTATGATAAGCCAATGATTTTTTATCCGTTATCAACGTTAATGCTAGCGGGGATTAAAGATATTTTAATCATTACGACACCGGAAGATAATGAAAGCTTTAAACGGTTATTGGGGGATGGTCGTGATTTTGGTATTAATCTAGAGTTCGCTATCCAAGAAAGCCCTGATGGGCTGGCACAGGCTTTCATTATTGGTGAAGACTTTATCGGTAAAGATAGCTGCTGTTTGGTATTAGGTGACAATATTTTCTATGGTCAATCTTTTACCAAAACATTAAAAAATGCCGTCAGTCGCAAAACAGGTGCCACTGTATTTGGTTATCAAGTGAAAGACCCAGAACGTTTCGGTGTGGTTGAGTTTGATGCAGATATGCGCGCCATTTCAATTGAAGAAAAACCGGTTCAGCCTAAGTCAGACTATGCGGTAACAGGGTTGTACTTTTACGATAACCGTGTTGTTGAGTTTGCTAAGCAAGTGAAACCCTCTCATCGCGGAGAGTTAGAAATCACCACATTAAATGAAATGTATCTTAATGATGGCTCACTGAATGTGGAGTTGCTCGGTCGTGGGTTTGCTTGGCTTGATACTGGTACCCATGAAAGTTTGCATGAAGCCTCCTCATTTGTGCAAACGATTGAGAATGTCCAAGGACTCAAAGTCGCTTGCCTAGAAGAAATAGCTTTTAATCAAGGTTGGTTAAAAGCGGAAGATTTAAAGCGCATTGCTAAACCGATGTTAAAAAATGATTATGGGCAATATCTTGATGCATTGGCTGACAAAGCGATGAAAGGTGGCGTGATATGAAAGTACTCATTACCGGTTGTCATGGTCAAGTAGGGCATTGCCTTGTTCAGCAACTTCAAAATAAAGCTAAAGTCGATGTACTTGCTCTGGATGTCGTTGGTTTAGATATTACCAATAAAGAACAAGTATTCTCCATTGTCACGGATTATAAACCTGACTTTATTATTAATGCTGCAGCGCATACCGCTGTGGATAAAGCCGAATCAGAACAAGCCTTATCAATGGCCATTAATACCTATGGTGCCGCCTATTTAGCGCAAGCGGCGCACTCTGTTGGCGCTGTCATGCTTCACATTTCAACAGATTATGTCTTTGAAGGTAATAAAGATGGTTTATACAGTGAAATAGATACGACCAACCCACAAGGTGTCTACGGGATAACTAAGCTCGCAGGCGAACTTGCTGTAGAAGAAGCTTGTCCTCGCCATATAATTTTAAGAACCGCATGGGTATTTGGTGAGCATGGTTATAACTTTGTCAAAACAATGCTGAAATTGGGTAAAGAGCGAGAGACCTTAAGTATCGTGGGTGACCAATTTGGTGGTCCAACGTTTTCTGGAGATATTGCATCAGCATTAATCAAAATTGCAGAGCAGATTCAATCAGGCAGTGAAGCATGGGGCGTTTATCATTTTTCGGGCTCACCTCATGTCAGTTGGTTTGAATTTGCAGAGGCAATCTTTGAACAAGCGAACAAGCAAAGTATTCTTAAGAATAAAC
>NZ_JAAUWS010000105.1:0-2223 GCF_014694465.1 Vibrio sp. S11_S32
AAGCTAAGTCCACTCATGGCGTTTATCTACACTTAAAAGCAAGTATATGATCACAACCAATATAGATCGTCAAATCGATCTTGAAAATATTGCAAAATAAGACAAAAATAGTTAGCTTAAGGTTGAAGTTGGAATTTACTCAAACCCTTATTGCATAAGGGTTCTTCGTGATCTTTCCCTGCCGAACAATCCCATGACATTAACCATAAAATACTTGTTAGTATGCGCGGCCGATATCACTTTCAGGTAAGTACATTATGTTTAGATTTGCATGCATTTATTTGAAGGTTAGCCGTCTGATCCAGCACATTGAAGCGTGCGATCGAGCATCAAAGACGATGCGTTCTGAAGATAGGTTTGACTCTTCATTACAAAATTAATCCATTTTTTCGCGGTGAATCGTGAGTTTTTGCAGGGAACGATCTCACCGTGAGGAATTGCATGAGACAGTTTTTGTCCATTTTGAGACAGTAGATATTGCGTGAAGCCTTATAAAAACTAGGTTTAGCACCTTTTTAGCTTTTGGCCCCAATAGGAAGAAAAAAACACCGTTCACCAACCTATTTTCACGCCAATTATTTTAGTTCTCTTGATTTTATCTTCGCCCACGCTACCGCACAAGGCATGTGAAATCCCTGTCAAATATAAATAGTTTGAATAATTAGATGCTTACACATTCATCACTCTATTTTCGTTCAAAGCAAACGAGCGGTAGAGCTTAACTCATTGTATTTAAAGTGTAAATGTAAATGTAATCATTTTTAAATACGCGACAAACATCTTATAACGCGTCACTTTGCGCTCTCTTTCTGAGCGAAACATCTCACTCAACACTTTCTTTTTTTGTTTCTTTTGGGCTAATTGATGTTTTATCAATAACATCGATTATTCTAACATTAATTCCAAAATTACTTATGACCCGAATCAACAAACTGAATAATAGCGACCTTTCACTTTTAACGCAGCGAGATTGTACCACCTCAATGAATGAAGAATAAATGTTAATGCCATTAATTGCCACCTAGCCAACGTTTGCATCAGGTTTGCTTACCTTGGCATTATTTGGTTCTGGTAGACTTTGGCTTTGCTCTCCTTGCATTTTTCCGGTTTGGATCAGTTGTTGGATGTGCTTGATTATTGGGCTCGGGACGTGATTTTTATCGTTCAGAAAGTAGGTGTGACCGGTGGGAAAATCGAAGTGGGTGTTAAAACTATCGCAATCAACTTCCATTACTTTGCGCTTAGGCAGTTTGGATAAATCTTCTGGGCCGGTCATGCCCATTCTGCGTGATAACGTTCTACCATAAAGGTTGACGATTTTAGACGCGGGCATGGCGAGATCGTCGCTGGCAAAATAGACGATGGTATTTTTGGCCGAATCGATAATATGTCGCCCCGCTTGACCTTGCTCTAAGGCTTGGTTCTCAACATCGGCGGCCACCATAAACACGTTACGAAATAACTGCGACATGCCTCCGGGTTGAGTATGTTGTACCCAAGCTTGCATCGCATTGACCAATACTCGGTTTCCCATTGAGTGAGCAAATACGTTCATACGGCGTAAACAAGGCTTTTGTTGCTGGGCTGCATCGTGTCGCCATTGGTCAAACTTCCAAAACAAACGTGCAAAGGCGATGCCACTGTAGTCAGCTGCTTTTTGGTCGTCCCAGTAATCATCGACAATTTGTAATGCTGAGTCATCGTCACATGGCCAAATAATCGGGATCACTTTCACCAAATCAGTATCATCTTGATTGAGTAAAGCTTCGAGTTGCTCGGCCCTGCCAAAGACATCTGGTTCCATATTGTTATTAAAACCATGGATATAGAACAATATTTGAGTATGCGCTGGCAGTGCTTTAAGTTGCGAAAAGAAGGGCCTGGAGAGGATTTCTGTATAATCGCCTTCCCCATTACGCTCACAAAAGAACAACCATTTAGAGATGTCGGTATTTTGGCTATTGAAATTGATTTTACGATTGGCTTTGGAGCGAGCCGATTGATTGGGAGTGCGGTTGGTAATAAAGAGCATGAGGCTGTCCTTGCCAAGTTGAATGTGGTCATTGAAGAAGCATCCTTGCCTCTAGTCGAATATTTTGTAAGCGTTCACCAGCACCCTATTGACAGGCGAATGTGACGATCATCACTTGATCTACAATTGCCTATTGAACGATCCTTTTTATGCTTCATTATCTTCACATGAGCAGAAAAAAAGAACCTAAA
>NZ_JAAUWS010000106.1:0-1862 GCF_014694465.1 Vibrio sp. S11_S32
GCCATTAATTCCGTTTTTTCATCTGCGTTGACAGATGAATTATTGAGTTCGTCAGCCTTCTGCTTCCAAGTGTAAAGCAGGTTTTGTGATACTCCCAACGCATCAGCAGCTTGGGCGACAGAATACCTTTGTTCGGTAATAAGGCCGATTGCCTCTTCTTTAAATTCTTTCGTATAAGTTCGATATTGACGTTTTGTATTCATATTCACCTCGATTGATTATCCACAATCAAGGTGTCCAGATCGATTAGACCAGAATACCTTATTTGTTAGGCATATTTTCGACAAACGTTGCTTTAACTCTTTTTGAAATAAGCATATATGGAACCCAAATAATACCTCCTACTAGAGAACGCATAAATTCTTTGGTTGTTTCAGGATCAAACATTGGCTCAGATGGCAGTACTTTAGTAACAAGCCATGCATCCAAAGGAATGAACACAATAGATAATGCAGCAATGCCTATATAAAGTTTTGGAAAAAGATCATGCTTTGAAAAAAACAAATATATTAAGTAGATAGATGCCGCAACCATTATAGAATTATAAGTGATTTCGCCAAGTAATAGTGGAGCCCAAAGTGAATTATAAGCCTCTGAACCAACTGTAGTTAATGCTTCCCACGTACCGTCCTCAAATATTGTTTTATACATAGGGATATATGTGGTTAGTAGTCTAATAGGAGAAAAAATAATTCCTATTCCAACTAAGATCAACCAACCACTAAGTCCTTTTAATTCATTATTTTCAGTCATACACTCTCCAGTTTATAGTTATGCCTAACGCCTCGTTAAGCGGATAAAAATGGTGGGTTAAAATCGCGCAGCGATAACCCGCTGTTTTTATTCCGTTTAAACGACTTGTTATGTGTATTGCATTAAATATTCATTGATTGTATGTTTTTCTCTGAAGTATGAGCTAATCGGTAAGTTTAGATTAAGCTTCTCAATATCAATGGCTTCTAAACCTTTTTGTAGTTCAAACTCATCCCAATTTACTTTGGATACACACTCTATAATGGAATTTTCTTGGAGTAATTTAGCGAAAGTTTCTGGAGTATAACCTTTAGTTTCAGCAATGATATGCTTTTTTTCTTTGATATTAGGTTGGGTCACTAACGTATAATAAAACTCCGCAACGTCAAGTACATGAACATATTGATTATAACCAACACTAGGAATTGCAACTGTAACAGGTGATTTTCCCCAATCTCCTACAATACGACGTAATTGGCATGAATTACCACCATAAATGAGACTCGGGCAATAAACTACATTCCAGTTTAATGATAAAGAATTTTGTATCGTTTTTTCATCCAGTTTAACCATGTCAAATGGACGGTGAATAAGGTGTCGTAATTCTTTTTCATTCGCATTACCAAATAGCCATATACCCGACGTATGTATTTTAGTTGCATTTTTAGACGCAAATTTATTTAAGTCGGAAAGTAAGTCAGTTTCTATTTGAGCAATGTTTTCTGGCGTATACATTGACCAATGAGGTCGAGCACAATTGATTACAGCATCAAAAAATCCATGCATTTCTACATTTACGCTTGAAATAGTACCTTTATGATCTTGATCTTCTTCTCGACTATATACAAATACATCAAAACCTTTATCTCTAAAAAAATCAGTTACATGACTACCAACATATCCATTTGATCCAGCTACAAGTAATTTCATACTACCTCAGAGATAAGATTTACACATAACGCCTCACTAAGAGGCAAAAAACAGTTGGTTAAAATAAGCGACGCAGGAGCAAAAACCAACTGTTTTTTGTCCTTTTAAGTGACTTGTTATACGGCTATTTACCACCAGCTATATCAACAAACGTACCTGTAATAAATGATGCTTCATTT
>NZ_JAAUWS010000107.1:0-1771 GCF_014694465.1 Vibrio sp. S11_S32
ACTTGAAACACATCTTTTGCTAAATCAACACCAATAATAGTAGAATTATTCATAACTGTTTGACTCCCAATAAAAATTGCTTAGCAGGTTAAGTTTAGCAGAGGAGAGGGAGTCTAATTATCTGTTATGTGCAAATCACCGTATGGAGTCTCCAAAGTGTTAGAGTTTGGTAAAGTTGTTAAATATTTTGATAATGGTTTTGGATTTATAAAATGCATTCAGACTGATTCTGAATTGTTTAATAAAGAAGTATTCTTCCACATTAAAGCAGTTAAGCAATTTGAAAGTAAGCTCGTAGAATTTTCAAATGGAGCTACTGAAGACTTATATTTTTGGTTTACCTGTAAAGACGGTAAGAAAGGCAAAGAAGTTGTTGAATTTTGGTTAGAAGCTGAAAATATTCCCTCGGAGCATACTTTACCAATACTTGAAAAGTACGCTGCCACTTTAATAAAAAATGATAAAACGCCCGCCAAAGTAGTTTTTTCTCCTCCAAGCGCACCCAAGCGTATGATTGAAATAACACCAGTAGAGCTAGCCTTAGTAAATAAGAAAGTAACAAATGCTGAGCGATTATCCGCTAGACATTCCTTATCACTTGTTAAATCCGAAGAGTTGTCACGACTGCTAATTGATATGGCAGAAATGAACTTTAGATTTAGTAGTGAACTTTCAAAGTACATTACTAGCAATAAACTTGGGCATAAATACCCTAATATTGCCGGCATAGTTACCATGACAGATGAAGAAAAAGAGTGGGACTTTGATGGTGGATTTCCAAAAGGAATTTATAGAATTATATGCCAAGAATTAAGTTTAACTGATAAAGGAACTTCTGCTCGTGCAATAGGGTTTACTTCATATCAAGATCAAAAAAATGAGCCAGATATAATTTTCTAAATTGCACATAACAAGCCATTCAACAGGACAAAATACAGTTGGCTATTTTCGTTCCTCAAATATTATAGCCAACTGCATTTTGCCCGTTAATAGGGGCGTTATACCGTTAAAAGGAGAAATTGACATGGAATTAGTTGTACCATCATTGAAAATGAAGCCAGCATTCTTAGTTTTCGTCGAGGATTATGCAGCCAACGACATTAGTAATATTGAATCCTACTTATTGGGAAAAGAGGATTTTTCTTCGTATATTCAAAGTTTAACTGATGAAAGTAACGGGGTTAACTTACGTGAAGGTTATGTCCCATGTAGTCACTTTTGGCTAATTGATGATAATCAGTCTATTTTGGGCGTGGTTCGTATTCGTCACAATATCAGTAATGAGTTTCTGGCACAGGAAGCTGGTCATATTGGTTACGATATAGCACCATCATTCCGTCGAAATGGTTATGGACAATCGATACTAAAATTGGCATTAATTAAAGCTAAAGAACTTGGGCTCAATCGAGTGCTATTAACTGCTGACGAAGGCAATGTAGCTTCACGAAAAATTATAGAAAGTAACGGTGGTAAATTTGAAAATATCGTAATGGGTAAGGTCTTTCCGAATCCATTAGCAAGGTATTGGGTTCGCTGTTAGAAACGGTATAACAAAGCAATCAACACGATGCTTATTACACTCGGCATTCGTGGTTTAAAGTATAATTGGTTTTGGTAATTATGGCGTTCAGCACGTGTTATTGCGGCGTTATACGGCAAACGGAGTATCGATGAATCGGATAGTTTTGGTCACTGGTGGTAGCCGAGGAATTGGTGCCGCAACTTCCAAGTTTCTTGCAAAGCAAAGCTATGCTGTTTGTGTTAATTACCA
>NZ_JAAUWS010000108.1:0-1639 GCF_014694465.1 Vibrio sp. S11_S32
ATAGCCACATATAACACTGTTTGTTTTCTTTAAGTACATTGAGTGGTGTTTCATCCGCTTGAATAACCACTTGCTCTAGCAAGTGGTTTCTCAAGGCTTGATAAAGCGGTTTGAATTTCTCACTTACTTGGATTACCCACCTTGCCATCGTCGTTCTCGATAAGTCGATGCCCGATTGATTGAACAAGGTCTCTTGACGATATAATGGCAGCGCGTATTGGTATTTTCCTAAAATGATATTGGCAAGTAAGCTTTCTGTTGCAAAGCTTTTAGGGATGATGCTATCCGGAGTTGGATGCTGATGGATTTGGCTTGTTTCAGCCTTCTCTTCACATTGACGACAAGCGTACTTCGGACGAACTATCTCGAGCACTTTTAATATCGCTGGGGTAAATTCTAACTTTTCACTGCGGTCTTCACCGATCCGGTGAAGTGCATGCTGACAACATGGGCATTGTTTATCATGTTCATCAAGATCGAGAAGACGGGTTTCACGAAGTAAGTCTTTTGGTAACGGTTGACGTTTACCTCGTTTTTTTGTGGTCGTTGCCGTGGTAATGACAACATCACTTTCCGCCTTGGCAGCTTCACACTCGACCTCATTAAAGAGGTCACCTTGTGCTTCATCATAAGGTTTCAATGATTCTGAGCGTTTAGCAAACTGGCGATCAAGCGCCAGTTTAAATTGTTCAATTAAGGATTGTCGCTCCTGTTGCCACTGCGATTCCTTTTCTTGCCAACTTTTTTGCTCCGACATTAAAGCCTTCACCATCGCTTGCAGCTCGGTGATATCTTGGCTTTCAGGGTTAATGTAGGTCATCTTTTTCATGGGTTAATTATACTAAAAACACCATGAAAAACCTTGGTTTTTCTTACTGTTATTCAGATTAACTCATTGTTAAATTATCGATTTTTATTGGTTTATGGCCAATTATAGTAAAGCCAGATAACAGCTGTTCCAAATCAAAATCAGTCAGTGAAAATACCTGATTTTTTTCATGATTAGGCCATTTGAACTTGGCTTTTTCCAGTCGTTTATACCACAGTGCAAACCCCGTTTTATCCCAATATAAGACTTTGATTTTATCGCGTTGCTTATTAGTAAACAGGAATAGTGCCCCAGAACTTAAAGAGAAATTGGTATCAGATTCGATAATGGCCGCAAGGCCATTAATGGATTTTCTAAAATCGACATACTCTCGATACAAATAAATATTGGGCGCACTGAGCATTCTTTTCATGCTAATGCTCCAATAAGTTCTGCAAGGTAAGCGACTGGCGTACCTTGCGGTACGCTCAGTTCAATATGATTGACAGATAATGTCATATTCGCGACAGGGATTTGCGCTGCTTGATAGTGTGTTTTAGTTTCAACAATCTCGGCTTGCACAAAACCACTATGAGTTGTTCCGTTAATCCGTCGTAATTGTTGGCGTTTGGCATGAAAAGTAGAAAGGCTCAGTCCGTGACGTTCGCAGAATACCTTCTGCGATAAATGCGCCGACTCATATTGCTCGAGCAGAGATTGCCATTCTTGATTAGTGTGTCGTTGTGCCATATTCAAATCTCCTAATAGTTTGAGATCTGATCTTATGATTCGCAAAAATAAATGAACATGTGGGGTTTATGGGGCGCTTAC
>NZ_JAAUWS010000109.1:0-1630 GCF_014694465.1 Vibrio sp. S11_S32
TCTTCGGATAAAGATTAGTTTTGAAGTCAGTATTCGTTGAGTCACTCCCTTTTAATTAAGGGAATCAAAATCTTAAATTGAAGAGTTTGATCATGGCTCAGATTGAACGCTGGCGGCAGGCCTAACACATGCAAGTCGAGCGGTAACAGAGATAGCTTGCTATCTGCTGACGAGCGGCGGACGGGTGAGTAATGCATAGGAAGTTGCCCTGATGTGGGGGATACCAGTTGGAAACGACTGTTAATACCGCATAATCTTTTCGGAGCAAAGCGGGGGACCTTCGGGCCTCGCGCGTTAGGATACGCCTATGTGGGATTAGCTAGTTGGTGAGGTAATGGCTCACCAAGGCGACGATCCCTAGCTGGTCTGAGAGGATGATCAGCCACACTGGGACTGAGACACGGCCCAGACTCCTACGGGAGGCAGCAGTGGGGAATATTGCACAATGGGCGAAAGCCTGATGCAGCCATGCCGCGTGTATGAAGAAGGCCTTCGGGTTGTAAAGTACTTTCAGTTGTGAGGAAGGTTGCGTAGTTAATAGCTGCGTAGCTTGACGTTAGCAACAGAAGAAGCACCGGCTAACTCCGTGCCAGCAGCCGCGGTAATACGGAGGGTGCGAGCGTTAATCGGAATTACTGGGCGTAAAGCGCATGCAGGTGGTTTGTTAAGTCAGATGTGAAAGCCCGGGGCTCAACCTCGGAAGGTCATTTGAAACTGGCAAACTAGAGTACTGTAGAGGGGGGTAGAATTTCAGGTGTAGCGGTGAAATGCGTAGAGATCTGAAGGAATACCAGTGGCGAAGGCGGCCCCCTGGACAGATACTGACACTCAGATGCGAAAGCGTGGGGAGCAAACGGGATTAGATACCCCGGTAGTCCACGCCGTAAACGATGTCTACTTGGAGGTTGTGGCCTTGAGCCGTGGCTTTCGGAGCTAACGCGTTAAGTAGACCGCCTGGGGAGTACGGTCGCAAGATTAAAACTCAAATGAATTGACGGGGGCCCGCACAAGCGGTGGAGCATGTGGTTTAATTCGATGCAACGCGAAGAACCTTACCTACTCTTGACATCTACAGAAGTCGGCGGAGACGCTGATGTGCCTTCGGGAACTGTAAGACAGGTGCTGCATGGCTGTCGTCAGCTCGTGTTGTGAAATGTTGGGTTAAGTCCCGCAACGAGCGCAACCCTTATCCTTGTTTGCCAGCGAGTAATGTCGGGAACTCCAGGGAGACTGCCGGTGATAAACCGGAGGAAGGTGGGGACGACGTCAAGTCATCATGGCCCTTACGAGTAGGGCTACACACGTGCTACAATGGCGCATACAGAGGGCAGCAAGCTAGCGATAGTGAGCGAATCCCAAAAAGTGCGTCGTAGTCCGGATTGGAGTCTGCAACTCGACTCCATGAAGTCGGAATCGCTAGTAATCGTGGATCAGAATGCCACGGTGAATACGTTCCCGGGCCTTGTACACACCGCCCGTCACACCATGGGAGTGGGCTGCAAAAGAAGTAGGTAGTTTAACCTTTCGGGGAGGACGCTTACCACTTTGTGGTTCATGACTGGGGTGAAGTCGTAACAAGGTAGCCCTAGGGGAACCTGGGGCTGGATCACCTCCTTACGAAAAGATTATT
>NZ_JAAUWS010000110.1:0-1549 GCF_014694465.1 Vibrio sp. S11_S32
TCACGTCGCACGCCCCAAAGTTTGTTGCGCTTCTAAATACGTTACAGATAGCCAGCTAGTTTTGATATACAAAAAGTAATGTGTAGCAAAACGCAAGTCCTGCCCCCACCACTACTTCTCTAAGTGATTTAGAAAGCCAAATCACTAGGGTCCCGAAAATGAGTTAGGAACTATAAATATGTAACCAAAACTACTTAGCCACAAGATAACAAAAGACAACAAGATGAGGCTGACAATACCAGCCACAACAGTCACTGTTATCATTCGAATGATAATACACTGATGGTATTTACAAAATGCTCAAATATAACTATCACCATCGATAGCTTACATTAAGCGATCCGCCCCATTCACTACCGTGCGTAGATTCAGTCGCAGTGAACCCCCCATTAATTTGAACAGCACTAGTCACATCACTAGTCAGCCCCAAACCCACCGTTATAGAGTTTTCTCCACGACTCTGCCCGACAAAATCTTGCTTGTAATTGGGGTTTGAAACGAGCCCAGCGCTCACTTCATGTTCGTTATTTTTATTAGCATACCAATCATGCTCATAACGAATGTACGCTTCTGGATAAATAGCATAATTTTCGGAAAGACTAGCAAAAGTAGCGCTGAGTCCAAGTGATGTAATAATTGATTGTGCATCACTGTCATCCAGCTGCAGACTTAAGCTTGGGTCGTCGCCCTTCTCCGAAAAACCTTCTTGCTTAAAGTAGACATAGTTAAATCCTAGGCCAGATGATAACGCTACCCAATCATTACTATACCAATTCGTTGTTGCCATTATCCCAGCATAAAGACTGTGACTATTATAATCCGCAGTCGCGTTAGTACTCAAATTAGATAGCTGCACACCGCGCGATGACGAGTGATTGCCATAAGCATAACCAAGTAGTGATTTTAACTGCCATTGACCCAGATCAGGCTGATTCAAATACAAACCTAAGTGATAAGCCTTATTCGAAAACGTCACGCTCGCACTATCATGCTCATCCATGTCATAGGTTCCAGTAGAAAAATACATACCTAACGTCGCTTTATCGAATTCAGCAATATCTCCCCCTAAAGTGAGGTGCGATAAGTTATAGTCGTAATCCCCTAAATGTTCTTCACCTTCAACATCCCCTTGAATTTTACCGATATCTAACCACATACGCTGGCGGGTAGCTGGTGTAGTATCCTTGATAGCGCCATCAACGTTAGGAGAAAAGGCTTTCCTTCCTACCTGAGAAAATACTGAGTTCATCACCATATCAGTGTGTTCAAGTGCAACCGTCATGTTTGAGGAATAAGGTTCGGCATGAATGGAATTCAAGTGTGATGATACTTGATCATTAGTGAGGGTACTAAGTGCTGATTGTGTATTGGCATTGCCCTGAGCATGACTAGCAACCAGAAGGTTGGCTGAACTTTGCTGGTTTGGTGTGGTAACGCCTTGGTGAGTCGTTAATGATTGTGCCGGTAGTTCAGTTAGTTGAACACTGACTTGATTATCGGCACTGGGTGTTTTTACTTGTGCAGCCGCTAACAAAGCGGGCATATTACC
>NZ_JAAUWS010000111.1:0-1518 GCF_014694465.1 Vibrio sp. S11_S32
AATATATAACAGGTTATTACAGCCGACTCAGACCGCATCAATATAATGGAGGGTTAACACCTAATAGATCGGAACAATTATATTGGGAAAACTCTAAAACTGTGGCCAATTTTCATTGACCACTACAAGTTGAAGCGGCTGATGAAATCAAGCCATTTAACTGGGGTAGCTTATTTGTTACCGACGGTCCTAAGGGTGAAAAAGGCGGGGTAAGCATCCTGCGTCACCGTGATAGCAAAGACGACGATACCATGGCATTGATTTGGTTTGGTCAACATGGCTCAGATCATCAGTATCATTCAGCGTTAGATCACGGTCACTACGATGGTTTACACCTAAGCGTATTTAACCGTGGTCACGAAGTTCTGCATGATTACGGTTATGGTCGTTGGGTTAACGTGGAGCCTAAATTTGGTGGTCGTTACATCCCAGAGAACAAAACATACTGTAAACAAACGGTCGCGCATAACACGGTTGTGGTTGAGCAAAAAACGCAAAACAAATTTAATACTGCTCTAGCAGAAACTAAATTTGGTCAAAAGCATTTCTTTGACGCTGAAAACAGCAACATGCAAGCCATGAGTGGCACTATTTCACAATACTATGATGGCATCGATATGCAACGTAGTGTGATCTTAGCTGAATTAGAAGAATTCGAAAAACCATTAGTGATTGATGTTTATCGTATTCTTGCGGATGCGCCACATCAATACGATCTACCATACCACTACAAAGGTCAGGTTATTCGTACCGATTTTGACTACCAAGTTGAAAGCACATTAAAACCTCTTGGTGCAGACAACGGTTACCAACATTTATGGAACCTTGGCAGTGCGAAAGTTTCTGGTAGCACATTGATCACTTGGTTACATGATTCAAGCTACTACAGCTTAGTATCAAGTGCGCCAGCTGAAAGCGAGTTTATCTTTGCACGTACCGGCGCAACGGATCCCGATTTCAACTTACGTTCGGAGCCTGCGTTGATCTTGCGTCAAAATGCGCAAAATCACGTATTTGCTTCAGTACTTGAAACGCACGGTTACTTTAATGAGTCTATCGAAGCATCGATTGATGCTCGCGGTTTAGTTAAGGCCGTGACAGTGATAGGTCATAATGCAACCGGCACTGTGATTGAGATTGCACTGACCTCAGGTAAGAACTATGTATTTGGTATTTCGAACCGTCCAGTTTCTGCTGAGTTAGAAAATGCTGAGCATAAAGTTGAGTTTGCAGGGACGACTTACCAATGGACTGGTTGTTACGCAAAAATCGACTAATTTAACAATGAAGTATTGTTTCGATTTAGCGTAAGGTAAGCCGAGCTGTGGATTTAATTATTCATGGTTCTGCTTTTTTCGTTATTTATTTTCCGCCTTTATTCGTTGTTCTTCGGTAATCCTCCCATTTCTAACTGTTGTTAAAAGTAGAAGTTAAGCGACCATCAATGGTGGTCTACCACCATTGGCTTTATGAGGCCGTTCATTATTATAAAACCAAAGCCAATTGGTTGCATAGTCT
>NZ_JAAUWS010000112.1:0-1495 GCF_014694465.1 Vibrio sp. S11_S32
GGCCTCTCAGCATGGTCAGTTGTGTCCGAAATCGTCACAGCCGTGACGAATCGACAGCCCTACCCAAACGTATTCGGTTTTTAACGTTCACCAGCCCTGTCAATAGGGTGCTGGTGAACGCTTACGATCAAAACACCATAATTCATTATCCCGAGTAAGCCAATATTGACTTTTTACTCTGACAATATTACGAATATTTCCGGTCATGATACGTTCTACTTTGGCCGCTTTATCACCATTTTTAGCAGCATGAATTCGATATAACCCGGTTGTCGTCGCCAACCAACTATCGCCATCATTATTAACTAACATATTGTTAATTCGACCAAATGGAATTTGATTTTTTTGTGTGCCAAAACGTACGCGCTTAAACATCGCACTTGATTGTGAGTAATAACTGACTCCACGCGCGGTAGCTATCCATATCCCCCCTTTTTGATCTAAGGCCAGATCAAAAATCGAATTATTAGCGAGGGAATAATCATCTTGATAGTTGGCTTGAAATATTGTGGTTGAAGCTTGGTGAATATTATAAACCAACAAGCCATTTTGAGTGCCTATCCAATAATCGGTTGCGCTTATCGCGATACTGGTGACATCTTCACTCCCAATACTTTGTGGTTGCAGCGCCCCTGTGGTTCCATTAAGCCACTTAACCCCTGTTTGCGTAGCCAATAAAATTCGATCTTGTTGTTGGTCATAATAGATTTTATTGATGCCTGTTATTTCATTACCGGTCAGCTTTTTTATCCCGGTGTCGCCCAATAAGAAAACCGCATATTGAGTACTCACCACCCAGTGTTGATGAATAAAAACAGCCGATTCTATTTGAACATCTTCCCCAATAGCTGCTTGCGTGATCTCAACCGTTGGAATAGAACGAACTTTTCCGGTGGTTAAATCATAACTATGAAAAAATTTTGCCGAAAATGCCCAGATCTTGCCACTAGAATAGCCGACCTTTTTAAATGATTGCGCATTGACTAAATTTAACACCACATCACGCTGACCGTCAGACGATAAACGATAAAGCTTATTCGCCTCTGTGAACCAAAAATCACCATCGGCATACACCATATTTTCGGTATTACCATCCAGACTTCGATTTTTATTGGTGAGTAGGTGCTGCCCATCATAGAAATGAATATGATTGCGAATATCTTGAACCCAGATACCACCTTTAGGATTTGGAAACAGTTTTTTGGCCGTCAGGAATTGCCCTTGCGTTTGGCTAGGTAACGGATAAAAAATTGAATTTGCATCTAGTGCATTTACTGAAAATGAAATCATCAGTAATGCGAATAAACGCCCAATACGCAGCATCACGAGCAAGCCTTAACACAAAATAAATAGAACTCAGCGCGGGATTAATGCCGATCATTTAAGATCTTAAAATAGTGGTTGAACGATCCTATAGCTGTGTAAAAATCCTAGCATATTTAATATGCTAGGATTTTTTATGGACGTTTCTCAAGCGCTTAATGTCATCAATAAT
>NZ_JAAUWS010000113.1:0-1453 GCF_014694465.1 Vibrio sp. S11_S32
AGGCCGATTGCCTCTTCTTTAAATTCTTTCGTATAAGTTCGATATTGACGTTTTGTATTCATATTCACCTCGATTGATTATCGTATTATCCACAATCAAGGTGTCCAGATCGATTAGACCAGAATATGTCATGCGCTAAATAGAACAAAATCCCAACGCATAAAAACCATTATTCTCGATTTTGAGTAGTTTTCATATTCTGAATAATGAAAAGAATAATTATGCGAAGCTTGGAGTAATTCTATATTCTCGCTATGACTCAGAAGATATTTTTAACATCACGGTAAAAGTTTTCATGAGATCCTAATGCCATTAGCTCAAGGGTGACGGTGCCATCTTCGTAACTGTAACCAAGTAACGTTAATTGCTTAACCATTTTGAATTTATAAACACGTAAAAATGACAAGTCACCTTTCTTTTGCTCTCCTAATAATGGCTCTTTCATTAGTTCTTTAACTGCATTATCAAGATCAAGCTTCTGATTTTTATGTAGCTTTTTTACTGCTTTCTTAAATGTAGGCGTCTGTAAAATTTGAGTTATCTTAGCCAAAATTATAGTTCTCCAACTTTCCTGCTTCTTTTTCAGCTTTGGCAATAATTGCTTGTTTTACAAACTCATATGGTAATTCTGGGTTATCTTCCATCATTTCACCAATTTTAGCCCAGTGTTCAATTTGTTTTGGTGCGGTACGGCTAAATGCTTTAGCCATAATGGTAGCTTTTTGTACAAGGTCTTGATCTAATCTAATGCTTGCTGTAGCCATTTTAAGTATCCTATTTAAAGTTGATTTTTATTATTGTAGCGCATAGCTTCTATTGTGGCAAGTTGCATCATTGTGACGTGTTAAGGTGTCAACGCTAATACTGTGAATCTAGCGGCCTTTCTTTTGGCTCGCGATCACGTTTCACTTCAAATACCACGAAAACTAAGCATCACTCTATTGTCATATGTCAGTAAGAGGTACTTAAATGACATGTTGTTTTGTTATCTTAAGGAAGAAAATATGAATAAAAGGTTTAAATTTTTAAGTGTAGCTGTTTTGGGTTTCCTGATGGCTGGCTGTAGCTCAGTTCCAAAGCCCCATGATCCCAACGTTATTGTTGAAGCAAAATATTATCCACCTGAAAACCCGATCATGGCTACTAGTCAACCAACTAATATCACTATATTAAATAACAGGGTTTCAACACGAAATAGTTATTATGAGTTGTTGTTAGGTCAGAACGTGGCAAAAATTTGTAAGGAATCGACAAAATGTGGCGAGGCTTCAAACTTGGCGACACTATCTTATCGGATCGAAAAGAAAGGCCGCGATCTTGTTATTATGGCTTTGTTGCATCGCTCGATAAACAATCAATTAGGCAATACTGTCAGGGTCGGTTATTATTTTAATCGACCTTTCATATCAGAATAATTAACAAATGCCTTACAAATACAACCAAACTAAACAGC
>NZ_JAAUWS010000114.1:0-1432 GCF_014694465.1 Vibrio sp. S11_S32
AAGGATAGGAATTTCAATGTTGATATGATCACGATACATCGAGTTCCTTCCTTATCTTTTCGAGAGAGCTTAGCGATGCAAAGACAGTTGGGTTAGTAAAAAACATTTAAATCGAAGGATTTTTGCGCTAAATCGATAATCTAGACGGAGCTATCTTAACTCCACCTTAAATCGGCCTCAATAAGGCCAATTTTTCAAGTGAAGCGACCAACTGACCAAGTCTCATTCCACGAATAAATCCTGTAAAAACCATTCTAGAGCCACACAAAATACATTCAAAAGGGTCTACTTTCATAAATGCCTTCATCATCGAAGCAAATCCAAAGGATTTAGGCTTATTTACTTTTTGCCCTAATTTTTCATAGAGCTTAGGGAGCATATCGCCACGTAACCGTGTCGATAAAAAACCGTAGTAACGGATCATCTTAAAATATTTTTCTGGGACATGGTTCAGTATCCTTAACATCATCTCAGTTTGTGAGAGCGTCAAGCTTTTGTGAGTCTTATCATTATGATCTAAATAAGAAAAGGTCACTTCGCCATTCGCATATTCTTTCAAGCGAGAAGCCGCTATTGGCGGCTTTTTGATGTAACTCCCTAGGTATTTTGCAGTATGAGCCTTATGGCTCGTCTTTTTTGCGATATTCACATTCCAATGACGATTATATTGAGTGTTTAAAAAATCATTCCAAGACTGAATGTTTTTTGCTTTATCGCTAAGCTCTGATGGACATATCAGTCGATCATAATTCTCTCTCAGTAGTTTGATTATTCCATAACGCCATTGCTTCATTAGAGAAGCAAACTTAAATGAAAACTTTTTCAAGTTTTCATGGTTATCAATCCCGTATTCAGCAAGAGCGAGATGAATATGGCAGTTAAAGTTGAGTTTTCGACCATAAGTATGAAGTGCAGCAAAAATACCAATGGTTAATTTTTTTATTTCAGCCAGAGTAAGTAAAGAGTCAGCGGCACAAGCAAATAACTCATTTAACAGCCATCGATTTGCTTGAAATATTGGCCAGAATTGACCTGGCATAGTGAATGTGATGTGACGAAATTTACAGTCAGGCAGTATTTCTCTCTGAGTGGCTATCCATTTATCTGTGGCCTTTTGGCCACAGGATGGACATAACTTCGTCTTACAGGTGCTTAGGACGTATTTAACGTGCGTACAAGCGTGGTTACAGCATGAGTAGGTGAGCTTCCCTAATCGTTCTGTTTTGCACGATAGGAATTTTGTGATGGTTTCTAATTCTACGGTACGAAAAGCATAATTTTCTTTGTAGGCTTTTTGGAAACAACGACCAAGCGTAAATAGGTGTTTAAAATGATTAGGGTCGTACATTGAAAAGCCTAACGTGATACTTTCACGTTATTGTATTCGAAAGACTTACTGCGTTGAAGTCGCAACCGAAGGTTGCTTATCTTG
>NZ_JAAUWS010000115.1:0-1428 GCF_014694465.1 Vibrio sp. S11_S32
TGAAGTGACCCCTTAAAGTTGGACATTTCTGTTATGCGGCTTCCAAGGCCTGATTTCGGTATTCTACCGGAGTCAGGCCTTTTAATTTGACCTTAATTCGATCGTTATTGTAATAATCAATATATTCATCAATGCATGCCATAAGTTGCTCTACACTGTCGAAGTCGTAACCATGGTACATTTCTGTTTTTAAAAGCGCGAAGAAATTTTCAGCCACAGCATTATCAAGACAATTCCCTTTTCTTGACATGCTTTGTGTAATTCCTTTCTCTTTCAGCTTGTTGCGATAGCTACGGTGCTGGTATTGCCATCCTTGGTCACTATGTAAAGTTAATGACGACGCTTGATTTAACTCACTCGTCGCTTTCTCTAGCATCTCGGTCACGAGATGCAATTTAGGTGAGGTCGCGACAGTATGACTAATGACTTCTTGGTTAAATAAATCGATTATCGGAGATAAGTAGACTTTTTCACCTGCCACTTTAAATTCTGTCACATCGGTCACCCATTTTTCATTTGGTTTAGCTGATTTAAACTCTCGCTTCAAAATATTAGGGGCAATACGTCCAATCTCTCCTTTATAAGAACGATACCTTTTCGGTCTTACGGTCGATTTTAGCCCTAGTTTTGCCATTAAACGCTGAACCGTTTTATGATTTAAGTAGATGCCTTCTCTACGTAAAGCATAATGAATGCGTCGATAACCATACCGACCTTTATGCTGATGAAATATTCTTTCAATGCTCGACATCTCGTTCGCGTAAGGCTCGGGAGAGCTCAACACTTGGCATTGGTAGTAATAAACACTTCTAGGCAATCCAATGGATTGCAATAAGTGCTGGATTTTGTGTTGGTGTTTTAGAGCTTGAACAGTCAACGCTTTTTCTTTGCTGCTTGACGTTTTAACTTGTCCAGCTCCTCTAACTTTTTTAGAACAGCGTTCTCCGCTCTCAAATAAGCCAGTTCCTCTCTGAGTTCATCAAGTGACATTTCTTCATCAGATTTAGTCGGACGCTTATTTGATTGAGTTTTCATAGATGGTCTGCCTTTAGGTCGGGAATGTAAGCCTTGGAATCCCGACTGATTATAAAGCTTTAACCAAACAGAAATAGTCCCGTTAGAAGAAAAATTGAATTCAGCACTCGCTTGGCTTATAGACCAGTTATTTTCCCACATTGATTTTAATACCGAGAATTTAAAATCTGCGGAATGTTCATAATCAAGAGGTAAAAATGAAGATGAACCATGGATCCTGTAAACAGAAGTCCAATAACGAATTTGGTTCGCAGGAATAGATAACTCTTTTGCAAGAGATGTCGATGATTCGCCATCAAGGCAACGCTGAGCAATGTACAGCTTTAATTCTCTGATGTACTTAGACATAAAATAACCCCCAATGTTGGTGTCCAACTATTGGGGGTCAGTTCA
>NZ_JAAUWS010000116.1:0-1414 GCF_014694465.1 Vibrio sp. S11_S32
TAATGCCGATCATTTAAGATCTTAAAATAGTGGTTGAACGATCCTATAGCTGTGTAAAAATCCTAGCATATTTAATATGCTAGGATTTTTTATGGACGTTTCTCAAGCGCTTAATGTCATCAATAATTGGAAGCCCGGTAACGTTGAAACATTGGCGGACTTATTGCCTATCGAACTTATCGATGAAGCCTACTCTCTGACCAGTACGGTCACGATGAGAAAGCGAAAACTCACATTGGAATCAATGGTTTGGTTATTGGTTGGCATGGCCATTTATAACGATAAGTCCATGAAAGATCTCGTTAACCAGCTTGATATAGTGGATAGGACTGGCAAAGCATTTGTGGCACCCAGTGCACTGACTCAGCGTCGTAAAACGCTTGGTGAGGCCGCTATGAAAGCGGTTTTTGAGCACATGACCTCATCATGGATTCAGAGTGCCAATTTTCCTCAGTGGAACGGTCTAACCCTGCTCAGTGTTGATGGCGTTGTTTGGCGAACACCAGATAGTCCTCAAAATAACGAAGCATTTTCTCGCCAAAAGAATACTCAGTACCCTCAAGTTCGGATGGTTTGCCAGATGGAGCTAAGCAGTCACCTCATCACTGGCAGTGCTTTCGATGATTACAACGTTAACGAAATGATGCTCGCAGAAAAGTTGATTGAGACCACTTCCGATGACAGCGTAACGATGTTCGATAAAGGCTTCTACTCGCTGGGACTGTTGCATAAATGGCACCAGACCGGCAGCAAACGCCATTGGCTTATTCCTTTAAAAAAGAACACGCAGTATGAAGTTACTCACTCTTTAGGTCGCAACGATAAGCTGGTTACTTTGCACAGTAATCCTAGGGCGCGCAAGCTCTGGCCTGAGTTACCAGACACCATTACAGCTCGTCTTATTACCCGAAAAATCAAAGGGAAAGACTACCATGTACTCACGTCCATGACTGATGCTATGCGTTATCCAGCCAAAGATATTGCTGGTTTATACGAGCATCGCTGGGAAATAGAATTAGGGTATCGGGAGCAGAAACAGTACATGCTTGGTAACCGATTAACCTTGCGCAGTCGGTTACCAGAGCTAGTCAAACAAGAGTTGTGGGGAATATTGCTCACGTACAATTTGATTCGTTATCAGATGGTTGAACTTAGCTTCAGTTTGAAAGGGAATTATTTGCCTTATCAACTCAGCTTTAACGGAACACTTGCACATGTCACTGCATTATTGGTTGGGTTACCGTATTCAACACCAGGCGCGATCCCGCGGCAGTTAAAAGGGTTTCACAACATGGCTGAAAGCTTAATACTTGAGCGGCGAAGGGAACGAACATTTCCAAGGTCGGTTAAGCCAAGGCCGCAGAAGTATGCCAGAAATAAAAAAACCGTTCACCCTTAAGTGAACGGCATTACT
>NZ_JAAUWS010000117.1:0-1322 GCF_014694465.1 Vibrio sp. S11_S32
TAACAGATAATTAGACTCCCTCTCCTCTGCTAAACTTAACCTGCTAAGCAATTTTTATTGGGAGTCAAACAGTTATGAATAATTCTACTATTATTGGTGTTGATTTAGCAAAAGATGTGTTTCAAGTTTGTGTATACACAAACAATAAAGTGCTTTCAAACAATGAAATGACGCCGCAAGCATTCACATCTTGGATTGCCAACCAAACACCTAGCATCGTGATATTTGAAGCCTGTGCGACATCTAATTACTGGAAGCGCCTTGTCTCACAACTTGGTCATGAAGCTCGACTCATAAGCCCTCAATTAGTTTCTAGAATACGTCAGCATCAAAAGACCGATAAAAATGATGCACTGGCTATTATTCAATCTAGCCTGTTACCTAGTATTAATTTTATTGGCGGAAAAACTCTTCAACAGCAGCAATTACAATCCATTCTTAGAATGAGAGAGCTCGCGGTAAAACAAAAAACCGCTCTAAAAAATCAACTAAAATCCTTATTACTTGAATTTAATTTACGCTGTTCTAAAGGTCATGGTGGATTAAAAAGTGCCGTTGATACTGCGCTAGAAGATGCTGAAAATGGATTTTCTGATATTTTTCGCCATTCATTAGCTCAAGCTTGGGAGTTTTACACTGCAATAAATGAGCTCGTATCTTCTTACGAAGAAAGTTTAAAAGCCCTGACTAAAAGTCTTCCTGAGTGCAACAAGTTAACTCAACTTGAAGGTGTCGGATTAATTAATGCTGTAAACCTATATATGACCATTGAATGTGAAGGTGAGCGAACCTTTAAATCAGGTCGAAATGTCTCAGCATGTATTGGTTTAACCCCTATTCAACATTCTTCTGGTGGAAAGGTCAAGCTTGGCTCAATCGGTAAAAAGGTTAGAAATAGTACATTGAGAAGCCAATTAGTCACTGGAGCATTTACTTTTGTAAATAGCATTGATAAGCGACCAGCAAAAACAGAGAAAGAGCGGTGGCTTAAAAAATTAATAGAACGACGAGGAAAAAAATGTGCCGCTGTTGCTCTCGCTAATAAAACAGTCAGGACTGCATTTTCAATGCTACAAAACAACACAAACTATTGCTCAGTAGCATTATAGGGCTAAAAAGTTAAACACTTCATTACTTTGCATAACTCATTCGGTAAGCCAGTAATACACTGAGAGGTTAAAACCTCGCCTAACAGATGTGGCTCCGATACGCGCAATTATCATTGAGTCGATCATTTTAGATTGAACTCGTACATAAGTTCGCAAGTATCAAATAATGGGGTGTTGACATGAGGGAGTCTACATAAGTGTATTAGCAAGAAA
>NZ_JAAUWS010000118.1:0-1301 GCF_014694465.1 Vibrio sp. S11_S32
CGCAAAAATCCTTCGATTTAAATGTTTTTTACTAACCCAACTGTCTTTGCATCGCTAAGCTCTCTCGAAAAGATAAGGAAGGAACTCGATGTATCGTGATCATATCAACATTGAAATTCCTATCCTTTAAAATATAGATTGAGAATTGTACCATTATGTGTCAATATTTACCCAAAGCTACAAGAGTGGAATAAAACACAAAAAAAGGAATATATAATGAATTTTGTAAAAAATACCTTACTCTCATTGACAATTGGTTTGGTATCATATAATGCCTTAGCTGATTCTATTGCAATAAACAATTTAGACGAATCAAACATTAAGGTATACTTAGGTGATTCATTAATTAAAGATACAAATGAATCTCGTTTTTCCATTCAGGCAAACCCAAGAGAAACATCGTTCAGAGTACTTGCTGATGACGGGGACACACTATCTTTAACGCTAAAAAGCTCTTATAACTCCCATGCGAACATGTGTAACTATGCTCTTCTTGTTAGTAAAAATGACGGGTGGAAATTAGAAGGATATGATGAGGGTTGTACCCCATCTGAAGACCATTACAATCCGCCAAAACCTCAAGCAAACTACACAATAAAAAATAATTCTAACAATTCAGTTTACCCAGCTTTTGCATTGGAAGGTAAGGATTTTGCGTCCGACTCGATTCTTGGCTGGTTAGAACCAAATGCATTAAGAATTTATAATACAGACGATGCTTACTGGAAGTCTATAGGAATAAGTTATAATGATATTATAAGTGTTGCTGTATATGATCCATACAAAGGGTACGTTGTGTGCTCTAAAGATGAAGCCGTGAATGGAACAAAGGTATTCACTTACGATGGTACGTCTTGTACCGAGGCTGACGGTACAAATCAGTAATATCTCTAATCAGTTGAGATAGTATATACAGATCTAGTTATAACAAGACGGTAGTGGTTTAATGATCCACTAATACTGGAAAGTTTTTAAGCCACTTTTTTCATCTTTGTGTATTGCTCGGGGGTTGTACTGCCGAACAGGCAGTCCATTCTAAGCAAAATAGCCAGCTTTTTAGCTGGTTTTTTTGTGTCTATACCCATGATCATTGAAGATGCTTGATTTTCAATGAAATCAGGATCATGCTACTCACCATGAAAATAGAACTAACTCCTGAGAAAAAACAACAACTCCAAGATAGCGATGCTGCGCATCGAGCGAGGCCGCGTTAAATTATGTATTCAACATAAATTCAATTGACGCTATGATCTCTGCATCCTTTATTATCTCGAATTAAGTACCTCTTGGCACGCAACTAC
>NZ_JAAUWS010000119.1:0-1283 GCF_014694465.1 Vibrio sp. S11_S32
AGGCCGATTGCCTCTTCTTTAAATTCTTTCGTATAAGTTCGATATTGACGTTTTGTATTCATATTCACCTCGATTGATTATCGTATTATCCACAATCAAGGTGTCCAGATCGATTAGACCAGAATACGTAACCCACTGTTTTAGTTCCGTTTAAATGCCTTGTGAAACGTTCACAACTTTACACCGTCGAGGTGTTCCAAAAGAGAGAAAAATTCGTCTTGAGCAGTCTCATGCTCTGTTATAGGTAAGTTAATATTATGTTTAGTCAAAAATAGGCGTATTGCGAAACAAGCAAAATACCAGCAATAAAATAAGGAATCCTCGGATGATAAACCAAGTTCATTTAGAGTTTTTAGCAATCTATCATCTAAGTCAGGGTGAAGATTCTGTTTAACTACGTGCGCACTACTTGGAAGTATCAGTGCAGAGCAATTCACTAAAAGTACAGATAGTCCATTCACAAGTTTCTCATTGTCTGTCCCCTGAGTATCGATCACTACATTAAAAGCAAATTGATCAGATTCATTTTCAAGTTGAATTCTACTAGCAATATCTGAATCAGTTAAATCAGCTAATTTGAGACCTAAGAAATACGAATCATGATTATGAGTAAGATGAGCAAATTCGTGAAAAAGCGCATAGCTCACTGATTTTTGAAATATCGAATTTACTTTCTCTGCATAAAACTTTTCCAAGGAGTTACTGTGTGTTTTTGGATTTGGTAATGTTTCATCCCAGGGAGTATGACTTGTAGATAAAGAAACAGACCAGTCATACAACTTTTTGGCTCTTATAGTAATTTGACTATTAAATTCTAACTCCCCTTTAAATGTATTATTTATTAAAGGCTTTTGAACTCCTTCTTCATATAATACAAACATTGAATATATATATGACCATAAGTGTTCCAGATAGGTTTCTTGTATATATATTTTCCGTGTTTTCAGGTCAGCTTTTGGAGTTATTACTTTTTGCTTAATGTTGTCGTAAACAATATCACTATTAACAAGCCCAGAATCAACCGCATCCATATGCTTTTGTAATAAACTTGGATCAATATTTTCAAATGAATGAACTATATTTCCCCATAAAACTTCAATCGGTGAACTCATTAAAACTCCTTGAACGTTTAACGCCGCACTAAGAGGCAAAAAAAAGTTGGTTAAAATAAGCGACGCAGGAGCAAAAACCAACTGTTTTTTGTCCTTTTAAGTGACTTGTTATACGGCTATTTACCACCAGCTATATCAACAAACGTACCTGTAATAAATGATGCTTCATTT
>NZ_JAAUWS010000120.1:0-1246 GCF_014694465.1 Vibrio sp. S11_S32
TCTATTTCCCGGTAACTTAATTTGTACGCTAAGTAATAACGAAGTGCTTGCATGATGATCTCTTGCGGGAAATGGCATCCTGAAAAGTTAAGTTTCATGTTAATAATACTCCGTTATTGTGACGTTGCATTATCAATATATCGCTTAACTTCGTCAACTTTGCGACAGAACCCATACATCTCCTTTAATAAAGTTTAAGTGAGATCATCATCAGATACTCGGTCTTACGGCATCACTGTAGTTTTTGTTTGACTCAGTAGGGTCAACTCTGCTGTGAGCGATTGCGTTAAATCAATCTGCTTTTGTTCCATTAACGCTTCCAACGCTGGATAAAGAACGCCGAGTTTCTGCTCAAGCGTCTCTTTGATAGTATCAACCACAACCTGGGTGCCGCGTTCAATTTCAATATTGAGCCAATCTCCTGCCTGCTTGTCGCTAAATGTGGTCACACGTCGGGTCTCCGGAATGAGCCATACTTCAAAATACCCTTGTGTCTTATCAACATCTGAAAGGGTCAAACTGCAACCGTTGATCGCGATGTACCCTTTCGGAAAGATGTAACGGCCCCACTCCTCGGTATAGGCGATGCGGACTCGGCAATTACCCTCTATTTCTTCAACATCGGCAATTTGAGCGCGAAAATCGACGTGTCCCGACAACGGGTGCCCGCCGATCTCGGCCCCATCTTTAGCTGCTCGCTCGACATTGATGAGCTCCCCGGTAATATGGCGGCCTAAGGTGGTCACATGTAAACTTTGAAGAATCACATCAAACTTAACCCGAGTAGGGCTGAGGATTTCTGTTACCGTAAGGCAGACTCCATCTACCGCCACACTAGCCCCTATATTCAGTCCCTGACAAAAGTCTTCTGGAAACTCAACGTCAAACGTTCGAATGCCAGCGTGATCATCCACAGCAGCAATTTTGGCCACGTCTTGAACAATGCCTGTAAACATATTTTTGCTCCATTTCTATCCAATCGGTAGTGCTCTTTCACTCCGACAGTTTAACTAATGAACGCCATTAGCGTCTTTGACGATCTATCTCAACAATCTGTCAGCAGATACTGAATTTTCAGATCTTCCCCGACCGACTCACACGGGTTCTGTCGCAAAGTTGACCCTAGATTCTCAGAATAACCGACACACTTGGTATAGACACGAGAGCCAGCTGCTCGTAGGCTGAAGTTCTCAAACAATAACCAAGGTACCCACATGGGGAAACAATACAAACAGCTGACTCTTGT
>NZ_JAAUWS010000121.1:0-1128 GCF_014694465.1 Vibrio sp. S11_S32
CGTTGATTCGATTGGATTACTTGTTCTAATATGCGTCCAATGCTCTGCTGGAAAGTCATAAAATGCGAGCATTTCTTCTTTATCTTTTGTTAAGCACTCCGTCACTTTTGGGTACTTGCCGGAATAGTCTTTTACGAATAAATCATAAGCTTTATAGGCAGAATTTCGAGTTTCCGCCATCCAAATATCTTGTAACCTAGATTTGATTTTTGGTTGCATGGATTTTGGGACTTTATTTAATACATTGGCAGTCTTATGAACCCAGCAACGTTGATGCTGTGTCGTTGGCCATATCTTTCTAACAGCATTCCAAAAACCAAGTGCTCCGTCACCAATCGCTAATTTTGGTGCTTGTGTTAATCCTTGTGATTGAAGTTGGTTTAGTACTTCAGTCCAGCTCATTTCAGATTCTCGAACACCATCAACGACGGCTAATAACTCTTTTCGCCCCGTATCATCGACGCCTATGATAACGAGCAAGCAGAGCTTGTCGTCCATTCTGACCTTACTATAAATCCCGTCCGCCCAAATATAGACATATCGCCGTTTATCTAAGGAACGTGTTGACCATTGCTTATATTCGACTTCCCAGGATGATTTCAGGCGTGAGATCGTATTAGCGGATAAACCTTGAGCATTATCGCCAAGTAAAGAAGCCAGAGCAGGCTGCATATCACCTGTTGAAATACCTCTTAAATAGAGCCAAGGTATCAATTCTTCTATATTTTTAGTTCTCTTCAAATAGGGTGGAACCAAAGTGCTATTAAATTTAATCCCTTCTTTTTTACGGTCTCGGACTTTTGGTATTTTCACTTCAATATCACCGAGTCCAGTTTGGATTGTACGTTCTGGCTGATAGCCATTCCGTACAACTCGTCTGAGACCATCAATTGTTTCATCATTATGTTGGTCTAACAAAGATGCCACCTCAGCTTCAATTGCTTGTGCCAATAGTTGCCGAGCACCATCTTTCAGCAATTGTTGTAACGGATCTTCTGGTACATTAATTGAAATAACATTAGAATCTTGATTCATTGCGATGTATCTCCTATTAGTTGTTGATCTGCCGAGACCAATTAACAGATTACATCGCAATGTTCCTCCATACACCAGAAATCACTATAGCTC
>NZ_JAAUWS010000122.1:0-1089 GCF_014694465.1 Vibrio sp. S11_S32
TCAGATCCTCTCCATACTAAAACAAGCTGAAGCAGGCACTCCTGTGCCTGAGCTTTGTCGTGAGCATGGAATGAGTAACGCTTCTTTTTATAAATGGCGTGCAAAATATGGTGGTATGGATGCCTCGTTAATGGCTCGATTAAAAGAGCTTGAAGATGAAAATCGTCGACTCAAAAAAATGTATGCTGAAGAACGGCTAAAAGCTGAAGTTATTCAAGATGCTATGTCAAAAAAGTGGTGAAGCCCTGTGAGCGTCGTGTTATGGCTCAGAGTTCGGTGGCGAAACATTTAGTCAGTATTAAAAAAGCATGCGAATGGTTTCACGTAAGTGAAACCTGTTATCGATATCAGCCTAAACTGAGTGCTGAAAATGATTTAATTGCTGATTGGTTAATCTCACTCACATCAACTCAAAGTGATTGGGGGTTTGGCTTGTGCTTTGACTATTTACGTAATGTAAAAGGCTATCGTTGGAATCATAAACGCGTTTATCGTATTTACTGTGAGTTAGCCTTAAATCTTCGTATTAAGCCGCGTCGAAGATTAAAACGTAATAAACCAGAACCATTAAAGGAACCGCTCCGGTCTGATCAAGTTTGGTCTATAGATTTTATGCATGATCAGTTATCGGACGGCCGAAATTACCGTTTATTTAATGTGATTGATGACTATCGTCGAGAAGGTTTAGCAATTGAAGCAGGATTTTCTTTACCTGCTTTACGAGTTATTCGCACGTTGGATCAACTTCTAGAATGGCGCCTAAAACCAATCGCTATCCGATGTGATAATGGGCCTGAATTCATTAGTCATGAATTTACTAACTGGGCAAAACAACATGGAATCCGGATTGATTACATTCAACCGGGGAATCCACAACAAAATGCTTATATTGAAAGGCATAACCGAACCATTCGATACAGTTGGGTGAGTAAGCACATTTTCGAGTCATTGGAAGATGTCCAAGACTATGCAACCAATTGGCTTTGGTTTTATAATAATGAACGGCCTCATAAAGCCAATGGTGGTAGACCACCATTGATGGTCGCTTAACTTCTACTTTTAACAACAGTTAGAAATGGGAGGATTACC
>NZ_JAAUWS010000123.1:0-1055 GCF_014694465.1 Vibrio sp. S11_S32
TTATCGCCAGGCATTACCATTTCAACGCCTTCTGGCAATTGAATGTCGCCAGTTACGTCCGTTGTACGGAAGTAGAACTGTGGACGGTAACCTTTGAAGAAAGGAGTATGACGACCACCTTCATCTTTTGAAAGTACGTATACTTCTGATTCAAAAGTTGTGTGTGGGTTGATTGAACCTTTAGCAGCCAATACTTGACCACGTTCAACGTCATCACGCTTAGTACCACGTAGAAGTGCACCAACGTTCTCACCTGCACGACCTTCGTCAAGCAGTTTACGGAACATTTCAACACCAGTACAAGTAGAAAGAGTAGTATCTTTGATACCAACGATTTCAACTTCGTCACCTACGCGTAGGATACCGCGCTCGATACGACCTGTTACAACAGTACCACGACCTTGAATTGAGAAAACATCTTCAATTGGAAGTAGGAACGGTTGGTCAACAGCACGCTCTGGTTCTGGGATGTAGTTATCTAGTGCTTCTGCAAGCTCAACGATTTTGTCTTCCCACTCTTTTTCGCCGTTTAGAGCGCCAAGAGCTGAACCTTGGATTACTGGTAAATCATCACCTGGGTAATCGTATTCACAAAGAAGTTCACGAACTTCCATTTCTACTAGTTCTAGTAGTTCTTCGTCATCTACCATGTCACATTTGTTCATGAATACGATGATGAAAGGAATACCAACTTGACGACCAAGTAGGATGTGCTCACGAGTTTGTGGCATAGGGCCATCAGTCGCAGCAACAACTAGGATACCGCCGTCCATTTGAGCAGCACCAGTGATCATGTTTTTAACATAATCGGCGTGTCCTGGGCAATCTACGTGTGCGTAGTGACGAGCAGGAGTATCGTACTCAACGTGAGAAGTAGCGATTGTGATACCACGTTCGCGCTCTTCTGGAGCGTTATCGATAGATGCGAAATCTTTAGCAACACCACCGTACACTTTTGCAAGTGTAGTACAGATAGCAGCAGTAAGAGTTGTTTTACCGTGGTCAACGTGGCCGATAGTACCAACGTTTACGTGCGGTTTCGTACGTTCAAATTT
>NZ_JAAUWS010000124.1:0-1045 GCF_014694465.1 Vibrio sp. S11_S32
AGACTCAAGTGGCTTTTACTGCCTTATCTACGCTTATCGCAAGTTAATACGTCCTTCATCGCCTCTGACTGCCTAGGCATCCACCGTGTACGCTTATTCACTTAACCATACAACCCAAAAGGGTCTTTACATCGATTTTTTAGCATCTACTTTGTTGAAAGACTTGATTGCTTGGTCATGTAGCGAGCTACACTCCTGTCGCAATAAATTCTTTCGCCGCGTATCTGCGTCAAAACCTGTGTAAACACTCATCAAAGATGAGCCGTATGTTTAACACACTAAGGTTTAGTTTTTTGTTTATTCAAGAGGGTAATCTTGAATAAACGATTTGCCGGACTCAATAGTTTGTTTAATTTACATTAAACAAAGAATACAACTCTTTTTTGTTTTACTTTTTTTAAAAAAAAGTAGAAGCAAAAAAGCAAGACACTTGAATGTGTGTTGTTACTCATCACTTGCAAGCAAGTAATAAGATTGAGAACTTTTATTTTGAATAACTTAATTGTTACAGCCTGAGCTGTTTTATTTTACTTTTTCAAAAGTAAAAACCAATTAAGCTATTCAGTCAGCTTTCCAAATTGTTAAAGAGCAAAGAGTTATTTTTTTTACAAACGTAACACTTTTTAAAGGCTTTCAGCTACAAGAAATCCCATTCAATAAAAATTGAATGCGAAACATTATAGAAAACACTTAAAGAGTGGTGGGCGATACCGGGCTCGAACCAGTGACCCCCTGCTTGTAAGGCAGGTGCTCTCCCAACTGAGCTAATCGCCCTTATATTTTAATTCCTAAGGAAGGAATGGTGGAGCTATGCGGGATCGAACCGCAGACCTCCTGCGTGCAAGGCAGGCGCTCTCCCAGCTGAGCTATAGCCCCAAATTTATTTTCTTACCAAAAGTAAGCATTTTCATGGGAGAAAATGGTGGGTCGTGCAGGATTCGAACCTGCGACCAATTGATTAAAAGTCAACTGCTCTACCAGCTGAGCTAACGACCCATTTTACTACTCTCTTAATCAAAAGGAGAGAAGTGGTATCCCGTAGGGG
>NZ_JAAUWS010000125.1:0-1036 GCF_014694465.1 Vibrio sp. S11_S32
TTCAACCTTAAGCTAACTATTTTTGTCTTATTTTGCAATATTTTCAAGATCGATTTGACGATCTATATTGGTTGTGATCATATACTTGCTTTTAAGTGTAGATAAACGCCATGAGTGGACTTAGCTTGTTAGATCATATTTCAATTATTAAAGACCCGAGACAGACTTGGAAAATTACGCATAGCTTATCTGACATCATCTTTCTGACGATTGCGGCTGTGATCGCCGGTGCAGAGGGGTGGGAAGATATTGAAGACTTTGGTGAAGATAATCTATCTTGGCTTCGTGAATATGGCGATTTCACACATGGTATTCCTGTTCACGATACTATCGCTCGTGTCATTAATTTAATACCAGCGAAAAAACTGCAAAAATGTTTTTCAGCGTGGATGAAAGATTGTCATGAATTGACGTCTGGAGACGTGATTGCCATTGATGGTAAGACTCTCAGAGGCACATATAACAAAGATAAACGTTGTGGTGCCATTCACATGGTGAGCGCTTTTAGCGCAGCAAACCAAGTTGTTCTCGGACAAGTTAAAACCAGTGAAAAATCAAATGAAATTACGGCTATACCAGAACTATTGAAGCTTCTAGATATTAGAGGATGTATCGTCACAATTGATGCCATGGGGTGTCAAAAATATATAGCAAAGGCGATCGTTGAAAAGGATGCCGACTACCTATTAGCAGTGAAAGGTAATCAGAAAAAACTAGAGCAGGCAGTAGGAAAAGTCTTTAATTCAAGCATGTTGAATGCTTTCTCTGGAGATCAATACAGCATTCAAGAACAAGGTCATGGACGAACAGAAACACGTTTAGCGTTAGTCGAACATAATACTTCATTACTTGGTGATATAGCTTTTGACTGGAAAAACATTCAAACAATTGGCGTAGTTGTTTCAGTAAGGCAAGAAGGAAATAAACCGGCTGAAACGATAACTATTCGGCATTATATTAGCTCCGCTAAATTAACGGCAAAAGAGTTATTAGAAAAATCTCGAGCACATTGGAGTATAGAAGTGCAGCTGCACTG
>NZ_JAAUWS010000126.1:0-1029 GCF_014694465.1 Vibrio sp. S11_S32
AATTACACACATAAACAAAAGCACGAGTACGCCAGATTGATGATTGAAGAGCATTATACCAATCAACAAATTATGGATATATCAGGCGCTGGCGCTACTGCGGTTGCTCGTTGGAAAAAGCAGTACATAGATGAACAGCGTGGTAAATTCGCACCCGATAAAGTGCCTTTAGATGCCGATAAACGATTAATCGAAGAACTGAAAAAAGAGTTGGCAGAATCAAGAGAAGATGTTCGATTGTTAAAAAAAGCAACCGCCTTGTTCATACGCGACAATCCAAACTTGAAGTGATTCAACAACTGAGCAAGGCAGAGCCTAAAATTTCTATTCAGAGATTATGTGGGCTGCTTGAGTTACCCATATCAAGCTATTACTACACGCCAGTGACTCGAGTTGCCGATGAGGTGCTCGGGAATAAAATGAAGACTATTTTCGAAGACACTTTTTATTGTTATGGAAAGCGACGATTGGCTTTTGAGTTGAATAAAGAAGAATCCGTCACTGTTGGTTTATTTAAAACCGCTAGGCTAATGAAAACATTATAATTAGTCGCTAAGCGACCGAAGAAACAACACTATTATGCTCAGGGAAAAGAACGACCGACTACACCAAACTTATTAAAAAGAGCATTTAACCCGACTGATTTGAATACTCATTGGGTTGGCGATATTACGTTTATTCGCTCACATCAAGGTTGGAGCTATTTAGCCACAGTGATGGACTTGGCGAATCGAGAAATTGTTGGTTATGCACTGTCGAAAACACCGGATGCCCAGTTGGCCAAACAAGCTTTAACGAATGCGATTGCTCAGCATAAACCAACAACGAAGGGGTTGATGTTTCACTCCGATCAGGGTGTACAATATACGGCAAAGTTATTCCAAGAAACGCTTCTCGATCACAACATGATACAAAGTATGAGTCGGCGAGGGTGTTGCTGGGACAATGCCGTACAAGAACGATTTTTCCGCAATTTGAAAACGGAATATCTGAACGACCTAAGCTTCATCAATCACCCATCGGTGGTAA
>NZ_JAAUWS010000127.1:0-1001 GCF_014694465.1 Vibrio sp. S11_S32
AGAAGTAGGTAGTTTAACCTTTCGGGGAGGACGCTTACCACTTTGTGGTTCATGACTGGGGTGAAGTCGTAACAAGGTAGCCCTAGGGGAACCTGGGGCTGGATCACCTCCTTACGAAAAGATTATTATTGATGAGTACCCACACAGATTGATTAGGTTTAGAAAAGAAAAGAGTTTGAAAGCATCCCATATGCTTTCGTATTTTATTCAGAAATGAATAAAAATCCTGTGTCCCGTTCGTCTAGAGGCCTAGGACACCGCCCTTTCACGGCGGTAACAGGGGTTCGACTCCCCTACGGGATACCACTTCTCTCCTTTTGATTAAGAGAGTAGTAAAATGGGTCGTTAGCTCAGCTGGTAGAGCAGTTGACTTTTAATCAATTGGTCGCAGGTTCGAATCCTGCACGACCCACCATTCCTTCCACGGGAATGCTTACTTTAGGTAAGAAAAACAATGTGGGCGATTAGCTCAGTTGGGAGAGCACCTGCCTTACAAGCAGGGGGTCACTGGTTCGAGCCCGGTATCGCCCACCACTCTTTAAGTGTTTTCTATGATGTTTCGCATTCGGTTTTTATTGAATGGGATTTCTTGTAGCTGAAAGCCTTTAAAAAGTGTTACGTTTGTAAAAACAATAACTCTTTGCTCTTTAACAATTTGGAAAGCTGACTGAATAAATAACCAAGGTTATTTGTTCAAAATAAAAGTTCTCAAATCTTATTACTTGCTTGCAAGTGATGAGTAACAACACACATTCAAGTGTCTTGTATTCTACAAACCATTTATGGTTTGTTCTATTGAGTCCGGCAAATCGTTTATTCAAGATTACCCTCTTGAATAAACAAAAAACTAAACCTTATTTAGTTGAACATACATAAGACCCTTTTGGGTTGTATGGTTAAGTGAATAAGCGTACACGGTGGATGCCTAGGCAGTCAGAGGCGATGAAGGACGTATTAACTTGCGATAAGCGTAGATAAGGCAGTAAAAGCCACTTGAGTCT
>NZ_JAAUWS010000128.1:0-999 GCF_014694465.1 Vibrio sp. S11_S32
CATATTACCACCTTAAATCCATTGCACTGATATGTTAGTCGATACAATAAATACCAACCGACCAATCACATAAGTCTACTGCTTTTTTAAACACCACTGTCGAACATTTCAAAACCGCGTTCATACTAGCGCTGTCTATCGAATACGATATAGCATATCATTAGTGTTAATAACAATTCGATAACTTAACTACATTCATTCATCAATTTTTAATAAAACTATGCTCAAAATCTCAAATAATGTCGAAATACCTGATAATGAAATTGAACTGACGGCAATTCGTGCCCAAGGTGCGGGTGGCCAAAACGTCAATAAAGTGTCTTCTGCGATTCATTTACGCTTTGATGTTAATGCGTCAAGCTTGCCTGGCTTCTATAAAGAACGATTGCTTAAAATCTCCGATAAGCGTTTAACCGGAGATGGCGTAATCGTGCTTAAAGCGCAACAATATCGTACTCAAGAACAAAATCGAGAAGATGCACTGCTGCGTTTGAAAGAGTTGATATTAGAAGCGACGAAAATCGTCAAGGTGCGCCGAGCCACTTCGCCGACTCGCTCATCGCAAAGAAAGCGTACCGATAAGAAAGTACAACAAGGGCAAAAAAAACAACTGCGCGGTAAAGTTTCTTATTAGTGGTAATTGCTAGATATTAAATTTAATAAGCAAAATCGCACTCAAAGGTGCGATTTTTTGTATTGGTATAACGTGAAAAGTATCCGCGAGCTGACAATATGCGTAAAGAAATCAAAAGCGAGATCCCGCATCTTCTTCGCTTAGGCTCATGTGTGGGATGACGGGCGTTTTTCTTCTTTTATCCATGTGTTGATCTTAAGCCGTGAAACTCATTATCTTAAACCATGAGCTCTTATCTTAAACCATGGAAAAACTCAGCACGGGTTGCTGGGTTGGATTTGAAAATGCCGCCTAGGGCTGTGGTGGTGGTCACACTGGTAGCATCCATCACGCCGCGAGATTTTACGCAGTAATGAGTGGCATCC
>NZ_JAAUWS010000129.1:0-907 GCF_014694465.1 Vibrio sp. S11_S32
ATAAGGCAATATTTTTAACATGTGGGAGTGCCGCCTCTGGTGAGTCTGCCCCTGAACAGTAGAGCCACATATAACACTTTTTATCTTCTTTGAGCACGTTGAGCGGCGTTTCATCTGCCTGCACCACGACTTGTTTGAGTAAGTACAGTTTTAAGGCTTCATAAAGAGGGGTGAACTTCTCACTGACTTGGATAACCCACCTTGCCATAGTTGTGCGCGATAACTCGATACCCGATTGGCTAAACAGTGATTCTTGGCGATAAAGTGGCATCGCATATCGGTATTTACCAAGGATAATATTGGCCAGCAAGCTTTCTGTGGCGAAGCTCTTAGGAATAATGCTCACCGGTGCCGGTTTTTGAATGATGTGGCAGTTGTCTTTCGTTTTTTCGCACTCGCGACAAGCATACTTAGGACGAACATATTCTAGCACTTTGAGTACCGCTGGCGTGAACTCCAGCTTTTCGCTGCGGTCTTCACCGATTTTATGCAGGCTATGCTGACAACATGGGCATTCTTTTTCATCATCGTCTAAATCGAGTTCGATAATCTCTCGAGGTAGCGTTTTCGGTAGTGGTTTGCGTTTACCACGTTTTTTAGTCGTTGTGGTCGTTGTCGTTATTTCAACTTCTTCTTCCGCCGCCGCTTCACATTCCACTTCGTTGAAGAGATCGCCTTGAGCATCATCGTAAGGTTTTAATGCTTCTGAGCGTTTGGCGAACTGACGGTCGAAGGCAAGCTTGAGTTGTTCAAGCAACGATTGGCGTTCTTGTTTCCACTCACTTTTCTCAGATATCAGTGTTTTTACCATCGCTTGTAGCTCGGCAATATTTTGACTTTCTGGGTTGATATCTGGCGTCTTTTTCATGATATTTATTATACTAAATATCATGCCATTAATGCTTGG
>NZ_JAAUWS010000130.1:0-895 GCF_014694465.1 Vibrio sp. S11_S32
TCGTAAGCGCATCATAAAACCCGCATTCTAATCGTCTAGCCTGAATAATAAGATCAAACCTCCAACCCAAAGGAGATTTGAAATGGCACAGCGACACACTGATCAAGAATGGCAAATATTTATTGAACAATCACAATCAAGTTCATTGTCAAAGCTTGCATTTTGCAAGCTTAATGACCTCAACCCATCAACGTATTATGCTAAGCGCAAGCAATTCACAGAAACGCTCATGCCTCAAGGTTTTGTTAAAGCCGAAGTCGTTGAAAAGACCAAAAAGTATCAAGCCACTCACACTGCCGTTGCCAACATGACATTACTGGTAAAAAATGTTGAGCTGAGCATCCCACAAGGAACACCAGCAACCTATCTTGCAGAACTTATCGGTGCACTATCATGAAACACATGCTCTGCGCCCCTGAGATTTATTTATATCGTGAAAGCGTCGATTTTAGAAAGTCCATTAACGGCCTTGCCGCGATTATCGAAAGTGATACCAGTTTGCCTCTTGGCAGCGGTGCATTGTTCCTATTTACCAATAAACAACACGATAAAATCAAAGTGCTGTACTGGGATAAAACAGGCTTTGCACTTTGGTATAAGCGTCTCGAAAAAGCCAAATACAAATGGCCTTACAAAGAGAAAAATCCGGTATTTACGCTTACTCAATTCGAGCTTGATAGACTGCTTTCTGGTTTCACGATTATCGGCCACAAACCCATTGAAATAAACGATTTCACAATGACTTAAACGATAATAAAGACGTATCCACCAAGCATTAATGGCATGATATTTAGTATAATAAATATCATGAAAAAGACGCCAGATATCAACCCAGAAAGTCAAAATATTGCCGAGCTACAAGCGATGGTAAAAACACTGATATCTGAGAAAAGTG
>NZ_JAAUWS010000131.1:0-853 GCF_014694465.1 Vibrio sp. S11_S32
TTACTCATTCGCTTAGCGTGATGATAATCGTCTGCAAACGTATTATCTTTCGGTGGGATGATAATGTCAGCATCAGGAAAGTGATTTTCCAATGTTTGGTAAACGGCATTAGTATCGTACATTTTATCTGCGGTAATATGCTCGACTTGCGCTGTAATTTGCTCACAAACCGCATCCACAATCTGGTCATCCATAACGTATTTATGCGTTAAGACGGCGCTTTCAATTATGTGGTTGCCCTTAACCGCTAAATGCGCTTTTCGCCAACTTCGTTTTGCACTCACCTTATGCTTTTCCTGATGCCACTCATCTCTACCAAATCGCTTTAAACCCGTAGAATCAATAGCAATAGCGACAATGTCATCGTCTACGCTTTCATTTATTTTAAATTTTGGTGTCTCAAAACCTAACTTAGCTAGCCGTTTCGAAAGTAATGTATAGTCTGGGCATTGAAAGTTATTTTTCCCTAACATTTCAAGTATGTTTTCAATAAAGCCTTGTGTTTGACGTAAAGGTAATTTGAATACCATCCGTAGGTAATGGCAGGCTTCAATAGTGCTATTAGGATACTTAGCTGTTGAACCTGTACCATCATAAACACGCACATCCGCTTGCCAGCAAGTGAGGACATCATCCGATATCCATATATCGATTCGCCCTCTATTTTTGAGGGCTTTATTATAATCTGAATAGTTACTTTGTCGGTAAGTATGCTTTTTAAAATGATGCTGTTTAGTTTGGTTGTATTTGTAAGGCATTTGTTAATTATTCTGATATGAAAGGTCGATTAAAATAATAACCGACCCTGACAGTATTGCCTAATTGATTGTTTATCGAGCGATGCAACAAAGCC
>NZ_JAAUWS010000132.1:0-849 GCF_014694465.1 Vibrio sp. S11_S32
GAAGCCCTGGTGCAATTAGAGTTTTCAGCCCGTCAAATAGGTAAAGAACTTAAACGGGGAAATAAATCGATATCATCAGAGTTGGGACGCTGCCCTCAAGGTCGATATACAGCAATAACGGCGCATGACAATCGGTGTTTTTCAAGGTAGTTGTCATCATTTGCTTACTTATTAAGCTGCTTTTATCTCAGGATTTAAGTGGACGTCTCCAACAGGTTCACAGTTCCTAATATCGTTAGACCAACGTGCTGGATTCTTGCATTTCGCTGCAAGTAAAACTTCTGCGCGATGAGCCAAAACCTCTTTATCTTTTCCATTGTGTCGCTGCAAAGGCGTCACGTAATTTAACTTACTGTGTTTGTGTTCGGTGTTGTACCAACGCACGAAGGATTCAACCCAACAGCGACTATTCTCCAGACAGTCAAAGCCCCTTTGTCGGCCAGTTTGGTACATACTTCAGGGTACGGAACAGTGATTCCACATACGGATTATCATCGCTGACTCTCGGTCGACTATAGGAAGAGATGATGCCTAATTCTTCCATTTTTGCTTTAAACGTTAGTGATTTCATCGGCGCACCATTGTCTGAATGGAGTACCAGTGGTTGATAAAAGCATTGCTCGCGGAGCAATGTTCGTTGCAACAGCTGTGATGCCAATTCTCCACTCTCGCATTCATAGACATCGTAACCAACAATTTTTCTGCTGTAGATATCTTCTATGACAAAGTGAAATCTTTCCTAAGCCTCGGTTTCAGTCCTGAGCAAATGGCTGGACGAATGAAAAAGGAAAAGATAAGTTATTGTGCCAGCATGCATACTATTTATCGTTTAATTGCTCGAAATGGTTG
>NZ_JAAUWS010000133.1:0-836 GCF_014694465.1 Vibrio sp. S11_S32
GTAATAACGTACGGCGAGAAGGATGATAGCGGATGGAAATTGACAACCTTTAAACATAATGAGGGTATCCGGTTGGTAAGCAGTACGGTATTTTACCGTAGATCAATCAAACTTTGCGACAAAACCGAAATTTGAGGTTCTACCAGCAGTGCTAAATTCTAAAATTTTGTCGCTGACGGGCATCTCAGCCAATAAGTTCATCAATGCACTTCGAATAAGCAAAGCTAAAAAGCTCTTATCAGAGAGAAGATCTATTACCGAAATTGCCTTCTTTGTTGGTTTTAACGACAGCAATTACTTCAGTACTAAATTTAAGTCAGCTACTGGCTACACGCCTCGCGACTATCGGGCTCGTTGCAAATAATCTGAGTTGATAAATAATCCCTATAATTGGGTTCTGATGACATGGTCTCCCTTCACCCCGGCTTTGTTGACGCGCTCATTAAATCGTCAATTTTGATTTGAGCGTATCTTCCTTTATCCTTGCCATCTATCTTCGTATCTAGCTCAATACTCATGCCTTACAAATACAACGAATCCAGACGCCATCACTTCAAAAAGCATACCTATCGGCAAACCAATTATGCCGAATACAACCAAAGTCTTCGTGATCGTGGCCGCATTGATATCTGGTTATCTGACTACATCATAGAGAACTGGCAAACTGTAGTGGTACGGTGATTTTGGCCACCTAATTAGAGGTGATATTATCACCTCATATATCAATAGGTGCCAATTATGACAAAACGAACAAGACCAACATTTAGCCCTGAATTTCGACTTGAATCTGCATTGTTAGTAACCGAACAAGGTTACACCGTTCAAGAAGCCGCTAG
>NZ_JAAUWS010000134.1:0-830 GCF_014694465.1 Vibrio sp. S11_S32
AGTTGGTTAAAATAAGCGACGCAGGAGCAAAAACCAACTGTTTTTTGTCCTTTTAAGTGACTTGTTATACGGCTATTTACCACCAGCTATATCAACAAACGTACCTGTAATAAATGATGCTTCATTTGAGAGTAAAAAAGCAATAGATGCGGCAACTTCTTCAGGTTTACCACCTCGTTGTAATGGAATTAAACTCTTAACCCTTTCAACTCTCTCTGGCTCACCGCCATCTGCGTGCATACCAGTATAAATAAAGCCAGGTCTAACACAATTAACACGAATATTTTTATTTGCAATCTCAAGGGATAAGCCAATTGTTAATGTATCAATGGCTCCTTTAGATGCCGCATAGTCAAGATATTCAGATGGCGAACCTAACCTTGAAGCAGCAGAAGAGACATTAACAATTGCGCCACCATTATCCATTCGGTTTATAGCTTCTCGGCAACAAAGGAAGTAGCTTGTAACATTAGTGGAAAGTATTTTATTAATTCTGTCTTCTGACATATCAGCGATAGTCATTTGTGGAAGTAAAATACCCGCGTTATTAACTAAGTGAGTAACCTTACCCAATGAGTTGTCGATTGTATTAAAAAGGCGAATAACATCTTTATCTTTTGACACATCAGCTTGTACCGCAATAGCTATTCCACCATCCTTTTCTATTTCAGCAACAACTTTATTAGCTTCAACTTCATTAGAATGGTAATTAACACAAACAGCATAGCTTTGCTTTGCAAGAAACTTGGAAGTTGCGGCACCAATTCCTCGGCTACCACCAGTGACCAAAACTATCCGATTCATCGATACTCCGTTTGCCGTATAACGCC
>NZ_JAAUWS010000135.1:0-825 GCF_014694465.1 Vibrio sp. S11_S32
GTATCCGCCCCATGAACCCACGGGGCGATATTATTAATGTTTGAAATTCCATGGCAGAATTGCATCGATATCTGGCTCAGCTTTCGCCAGTTCCTGCATGCATTTGACCAAGTAGTCATAGAGGATTAAACCGTTGGCTTTCGCTGTCTCGACGATGCTGTAAAGCATCGCACTTGCTTCCGCCCCGTTGGGATTAGTAGAGAAGAGCCAGTTTTTTCTGCCAATAACCAGCGATTTAATTGCCCGTTCAGCGCGATTATTGTCTATAGATAAGTGACCATCATCGATATAACGACTGAGTTTTGGCCATTGCCTAAGCGTGTATTTTATCGCTTTACCCAATGTGCTAGATTCGACTACTTTCTGAGTGGTCATCCATTCGTAAAACTCATCTAGTATGGGCTTGGCGACCGTTTGACGTTCTGCTTTTCGTTTTTCGGCATTCGCGCCTTTTAGGCGAGATTCAATCCCATAGAGCTTTTGGATTTTTGCCAGTGCTATATCCGCTTTGCCCGACTTACCTTTGCCTTGAAGCTTTTTCGCGTCCATGAATTTACGTCTGGCATGAGCCAGACAGCCCACATTCGTTACGCGATGAAGACCATCATAAGCCCTATATCCATCCGTTTGTAGATAACCATCATAGTGACCTAAAAAATTCATAGGGCATGCTTTCGCACGACTATTTTGATAGTCGTATAAGGCAATATTTTTAACATGTGGGAGTGCCGCCTCTGGTGAGTCTGCCCCTGAACAGTAGAGCCACATATAACACTTTTTATCTTCTTTGAGCACGTTGAGCGGCGTTTCATCTGCCTGCACCAC
>NZ_JAAUWS010000136.1:0-807 GCF_014694465.1 Vibrio sp. S11_S32
GGTTCTGTCGCAAAGTTTGACTGAACTACGGTAAAATACCGTAGTTCTTACCAATCGGATGTTCTCATTATGTTTAAAGGCTGTCAGTTTCCGTCCGCTATTATTCTTCTCTCCGTACGTTATTACCTAGCTTACAAGCTCAGTTATCGTGAAATTGAAGAGATCCTCTCTGAGCGTGGACTGTCAATTGATCACTCAACCCTCAATCGATGGGTCATTAAATTCAGTCCATTATTAGAGCATCGAGCTCGTAATAAAAAGAAGCCGGTGGCTTCTTCCTGGCGAATGGATGAAACTTATATCAAAGTAAAAGGTCAATGGCTTTACTATTATCGAGCCGTTGATAATAGAGGTCAGGTGATCGATTTTTTATTGTCTCAACGTCGAGATGAAATGTCTGCTCGCGCCTTTTTTAATAAGGCGTTCGAACAACACGGCTTACCTAAAAAAGTCGTCATTGATAAGAGTGGTGCGAATGCCTTAGCCTTGCACAATCTCAATATTCAACTTTGGTTGTCAGGCCGAATGCTCGAATTAATCGAAATACTTCAAGTGAAGTATTTGAATAATATTGTTGAGCAAAGTCACCGAAAGGTGAAAGGGAAAATGCATCAATGCTTAGGCTGGAAAAGCAAAGAAGGTGCAACCAACACGCTAGCAGGTATTGAGTTGTGGACGATGATCAAAAATGAGCAACTAGATAATCCAAATGGATTATCTAGTTGGGAACAGTTTTACGCGCTCGCAGCATAATTACGCCTTGAGATTAGAGTCATAGTCGCTTATTAAAACTTTGCGACAGAACCC
>NZ_JAAUWS010000137.1:0-806 GCF_014694465.1 Vibrio sp. S11_S32
GGTTCTGTCGCAAAGTTTTAATAAGCGGCTATTGCACTAATCTCCAGGCGTAATTACGCTACGAGACCGTAAAACTGTTCCCAACTAGATAATCCATTTGGATTATCTAGTTGTTCATTTTTGATCATCGTCCACAATTCGATACCGGCTAGTGTATTGCTCGCCCCCTCATCACTTTTCCAGCCTAGGCATTGATGCATCTTTCCTTTCACCTTTCTGTGACTTGCTCAACCATATTATTCAAATACTTCACTTGGAGTACTTCAATTAATTCGAGCATTCGGCCTGACAACCAAAGTTGAACATTAAGGTGGTGCAAGGCTAAGGCATTCGCACCACTCTTATCGATGACGACTTTTTTAGGTAAGCCGTGTTGTTCAAACGCCTTATTGAAAAAGGCACGAGCAGCCGTTTCATCTCGACGGGGAGACAATAAAAAGTCGATCACCTGACCACGATTATCAACGGCTCGATAATAGTAAAGCCATTGCCCTTTTACTTTAATATAAGTTTCATCCATTCGCCAAGAAGAAGCCACTGGCTTCTTTTTTTGACGCGCTCGACACGCTAATAACGGGCTGAATTTAATTACCCAGCGATTGAGGGTTGAGTGATCAATCGACAGTCCACGCTCGGCTAGGATCTCTTCAATTTCACGATAGCTGAGTTTGTAAGCTAGGTAATAACGTACGGCGAGAAGGATGATAGCGGATGGAAATTGACAACCTTTAAACATAATGAGGGTATCCGGTTGGTAAGCAGTACGGTATTTTACCGTAGATCAATCAAACTTTGCGACAAAACCG
>NZ_JAAUWS010000138.1:0-784 GCF_014694465.1 Vibrio sp. S11_S32
GGTTCTGTCGCAAACTCAGATTGTGGGTTCTAAATTAAAGAGGCACTTTTCCTCAGATATAATTATGCAGCTAAAGAATAAAACTGCTCCCATGACGTCATTTCTTCTGAGTTAATCATCTGTCCTTGCTTAATCATGGAGCAGATTTCAACACCTGCCAAGGTTGATTCTGCACCAATCCAAGACTTCCATCCTAAACATTGATGCATTTTACCTTTCACTTTTCGATGACTTTGTTCAACAATATTGTTGAGGTATTTAACTGCCAATACTTCGATCATACGCAACATGTATCCACCTAACCAAAGGCTAATATTGATGGTATCTAACGCTGCTGCATTCGCGCCACTTTTATCGATAACAACTTTGCTTGGCAATCCACTACTGCCTATCGCTTTATCAAAGAAGGCCCGTGCATCCTGTTCATTACGCGTTTCACTCAAATAGAAATCAATAATAGCGCCATACTTATCGACGGCTCTATAGTAGTAGACCCACTTACCTTTGACCTTAATATAGGTCTCATCCATGCGCCATGAATCAGCTACTTTACGTTTTCTTTTTCTGAAATTGACTTCAAGTAATGGCGCATATTTTATCACCCAACGATTTAATGTTGAGTGGTCAAAGCGGATATTTCGCTCAGCAAAAATCTCTTCTATTTCCCGGTAACTTAATTTGTACGCTAAGTAATAACGAAGTGCTTGCATGATGATCTCTTGCGGGAAATGGCATCCTGAAAAGTTAAGTTTCATGTTAATAATACTCCGTTATTGTGACGTTG
>NZ_JAAUWS010000139.1:0-758 GCF_014694465.1 Vibrio sp. S11_S32
CTATATTGCTCAGGAGCGGATTCCCCACAAGCAGCATTGGCAGAGACAAAAAATATCGTCTTGTTCGACTATCAAAATAGTCGAGCGAGAGCGTGCCCTATGGATTTTTTAGGGAATTACTCTGGTTACCTGCAAAGTGATGGCTATGGGGCTTATGATGGTTTAACCAAAGTGGTTAATGTTGGCTGCTTTGCTCACGCTCGCCGAAAGTTTATGGATGCGAAAAAGCTTCAAGGCAAAGGTAAGGCAGGCAAAGCAGATATGGCGTTGGCTCAAATCCAAAAGCTGTACGCACTTGAGTCAAGATTAAAAACAGAATCAGCTGAAAAGCGGTGGGTAGAGAGACAACAACATGCCAAGCCTATGCTTGATAAATTCTATGTGTGGTTAACCACGCAAAAAGTTATCGGATCCAGTCCTTTGGGGAAAGCGATTAAGTATACCTTAGGCCAATGGCCTAAGCTGGTTCGTTACATCGATGATGGTCATTTATCTATCGATAATAACCGAGCAGAGCGAGCAATAAAATCGCTGGTGATAGGTAGAAAGAATTGGTTATTTTCCAACAATAAAAATGGCGCAGATGCTAGTGCTTTGCTGTACAGCATTATCGAGACAGCAAAAGCCAACGGGTTGATAATTTATGATTACATGGTTCAGTGTATGAAGGAACTGGCAAAGCCAGTCCCTGACATCGACTCACTTCTCCCTTGGAATTTTTCACGCTAAAACGCCCCGTGGGATTATGGGGCGCTTAC
>NZ_JAAUWS010000140.1:0-715 GCF_014694465.1 Vibrio sp. S11_S32
AACATGATACAAAGTATGAGTCGGCGAGGGTGTTGCTGGGACAATGCCGTACAAGAACGATTTTTCCGCAATTTGAAAACGGAATATCTGAACGACCTAAGCTTCATCAATCACCCATCGGTGGTAATCGCCGTCGAACGGTATATTAGCTTCTACAATTACAGGCGATTGAACTCCGCGATTAATTATTTAACGCCAGTTCAAAAACGCCAAGGATTACTAAAAGTGGCTTAGAAGTCCTACAGGATTACTTGACCATTACACCTCCTATGTTATTGGTTCCCATGTGATTACCTGGCACGTAGAAAAATACCGTTTTGTAACTTGTAGTGTTCAATGCCACCTTCAAATCCAGTAACAACAAAAAAACACCTGCTGGCTATGCCAGCAAGTGATTCATTCTTATTATAATTGACGATTCGCCGCTGCAAGCGCGTATCTATAAGCAGCATCTTTTCCTGCGGAACAGGCAGCGACTTTCCTCACCTCAACTTTTTTATCTGCACTTCGTTTATCCACTAGCTCCCAAAGGTCTTGATGAGCTATCGGTTTTTTATTTGCTTTACGCCAATTGCGACGTTTCCAACCGGCTTTGTTGCGTAATTCGATGGAACTAAATGTGAAACTGACGATCAGATCGTTTACTCCCCACTAAACCATCGATATTCATGCCAAAACCTCGTTATAAGACCAAAAACTGGAAGTTATATAATCA
>NZ_JAAUWS010000141.1:0-655 GCF_014694465.1 Vibrio sp. S11_S32
AAAATCCTTCGATTTAAATGTTTTTTACTAACCCAACTGTCTTTGCATCGCTAAGCTCTCTCGAAAAGATAAGGAAGGAACTCGATGTATCGTGATCATATCAACATTGAAATTCCTATCCTTGAACTGCAAACCAGTTGGTAACGTTCATCTAAATCCAGAAAAAGAGGTTGCTTAATTAATAGGCAACTAGTGACAACTATCTTGAAAAACGCCGGCTTTGGGATGGAAGTCAATTGAAGGAGCAACGGCAAGTCTTCATGGACGAGAAATGTGGACGATGCTCAAACGTAATCAGATAGATGTTGCTGGAGAGACTGCCTGTGAGCGCTTTTATAGGCTCGCAGAATAATTGTATCTAAAGGATTGGTCTGTCACACCTCTAGCTATATTTGCGACAGAACCCCAAAAGACGGGGTTAATGGCGATGGCTTAAACTGATCTGAGGTTAATTACGTTAATCCGTACATTTTGAATGTGACCCCTATCATATTAAGCAATAATTACCTTTAGTTACAAAGAGATATGTCAAGATAAGCAACCTTCGGTTGCGACTTCAACGCAGTAAGTCTTTCGAATACAATAACGTGAAAGTATCACGTTAGGCTTTTCAATGTACGACCCTAATCATTTTAAACACCTATTTACGCTTGGT
>NZ_JAAUWS010000142.1:0-648 GCF_014694465.1 Vibrio sp. S11_S32
TGGCCTCTCAGCATGGTCAGTTGTGTCCGAAATCGTCACAGCCGTGACGAATCGACAGCCCTACCCAAACGTATTCGGTTTTTAACGTTCACCAGCCCTGTCAATAGGGTGCTGGTGAACGCTTACCGAGAAATTACGCTCAAGAGTATGTTACCCACCCCTTTATTACCTCAATAATGGAACAAGTAAATGATCAATGTCGCACTTGTGGATGACCATGTAGTCGTACGCTCTGGGTTTGCTCAACTTATTAATCTTGAATCCGATATTGAGGTTATCCGTGAATATTCATCCTCAGCAGAAGCACGGCATGGTTTACCTGGTTCTAATGTGCATGTCTGTATTCTCGATATTTCTATGCCGGATGAAAGCGGTTTGTCATTACTAAAAGGGCTCCCTTCAGGGATAGCTTGTATCATGTTGTAATGGTTTAATGATCTTGGAGGGTTCTATAGCCTATAATTGACTGCAATATAGGAACCTAGCTATGAACATTAACACTCGAAAAAAACGACTAAATTACTATTCTGGTCTAATCGATCTGGACACCTTGATTGTGGATAATACGATAATCAATCGAGGTGAATATGAATACAAAACGTCAATATCGAACTTATACGAAAGAATTTAAAGAAGAGGCAATCGGCC
>NZ_JAAUWS010000143.1:0-640 GCF_014694465.1 Vibrio sp. S11_S32
AGAAGTAGGTAGTTTAACCTTTCGGGGAGGACGCTTACCACTTTGTGGTTCATGACTGGGGTGAAGTCGTAACAAGGTAGCCCTAGGGGAACCTGGGGCTGGATCACCTCCTTACGAAAAGATTATTTTTGATGAGTACCCACACAGATTGATTAGGTTTAGAAAAGTTAAGAGTTTTAATGTTGGGTCTGTAGCTCAGCTGGTTAGAGCGCTCGCCTGATAAGCGGGAGGTCGGTGGTTCAAGTCCACTCAGACCCACCAATTTTCCTCCAGAGAGAATTGGTCAACATTAAGAAACGATGGGGCTATAGCTCAGCTGGGAGAGCGCCTGCCTTGCACGCAGGAGGTCTGCGGTTCGATCCCGCATAGCTCCACCATCTTTAAGTATTCTCCTTGAGAGTATTTAAAAATGGTTACATCGAAAGATATAACTTGCTCTTTAACAATTTGGAAAGCTGACTGAATAAATAACCAAGGTTATTTGTTCAAAATAAAAGTTCTCAAATCTTATTGCTTGCTTGCAAGTGATGAGTAACAACACACATTCAAGTGTCTTGTATTCTACAAACCATTTATGGTTTGTTCTATTGAGTCCGGCAAATCGTTTATTCAAGATTACCCTCTTGAATAAACAAAAAAC
>NZ_JAAUWS010000144.1:0-616 GCF_014694465.1 Vibrio sp. S11_S32
AAATATGATGAAAACGAAAAGCCTGTTGCGCGTTGTCATCTAGACCATTCCAATATTCTCGCGCCGCTTCTAGTAGGTTATAAGTACCCACAATATTGGTTTGAATAAATTCAGCAGGGCCCGTGATTGAGCGGTCAACGTGTGATTCAGCGGCTAGATGCATGACTGCGTCGGGTCGGTGGGTTTTAAAGACCCGATCTAGTTCTGCTCGGTTACAGATATCGACTTGTTCAAAACAATAGCGTTTATTATTTTCAACTGAAGTTAAAGATTCAAGGTTACCCGCGTAGGTCAGTTTATCTAAATTAATAACACTATCTGATGTGTTATCGATTATATGGCGAACAACAGCAGACCCAATAAAACCCGCACCGCCTGTGATCAAGATTTTCATTTTATTCTCTTTGCTTTTGGTTATAAGTCTCGCAAAATAAGCTGCGGAATTCTTCCTTTAAAATTTGATTTAAAACACAAACAATCCCATGACATTAACAGGGCAAGATTACGAAAGCCCTTGCCCTACAAGGACTTTGGAAAGGTAATCGTTATTTCGATTTGCCTTTTTCTGCTTTCGCTTGATGCCGGCTTTAAATGATTTTTCTTCTGTTAAGAGATT
>NZ_JAAUWS010000145.1:0-611 GCF_014694465.1 Vibrio sp. S11_S32
GGCCGATTGCCTCTTCTTTAAATTCTTTCGTATAAGTTCGATATTGACGTTTTGTATTCATATTCACCTCGATTGATTATCGTATTATCCACAATCAAGGTGTCCAGATCGATTAGACCAGAATACTCGCCATAAGCCAGCACCAACGCAATCCATCTTCATCATTACGACTATGGGATGTTTCATCTACATGAATTAATGGGGATTTTTGTAACGCTAACTTTACTGCTTGGTGCGTCACTGTAAGCATTGAAGCTACTTTAGTTTGAGCTTCACTTATCGTACCAATAGAAAACGTGGTACCAAGTTGTTCTTTTAATAAAGAACGTATTTTTCGAATGCTCAGGTGATATTGGCCAGACAGAATGGCTATGTAACTCAATAAATTTGGACCGATTATGCCTTGAGGCATACTTTTAGGCGTGACCGGTTTCATTTTTTCATTGCAATGCGTGCAATGACCATTGAATAAGCGGTACTCCGTAATATCGACAATCGGCTCAGGTATTTCATGCACTTGATGACGGTAATAAGGGGCTTTATCAATTTGAATATCACTGCTACCACAGCAGGCGCATGAATTTTCTGGCAAGCAATTAATAACAGTATCG
>NZ_JAAUWS010000146.1:0-608 GCF_014694465.1 Vibrio sp. S11_S32
ATTTAGGTTCTTTTTTTCTGCTCATGTGAAGATAATGAAGCATAAAAAGGATCGTTCAATAGGCAATTGTAGATCAAGTGATGATCGTCACATTCGCCTGTCAATAGGGTGCTGGTGAACGCTTACATAATGTTAATGATTTCTCGTCATCACCTAACCAACTCAAAAAACTAGTATCAGACAATTTAACAATCGTGGGTGTTGTTGTTCTAATATATTCGTCTGAAGCTGATGGTGGAGATTTTGGAGGGTTATAATAAAAGTATACTGCAACCCCAAGGCTGACTACTCCAAATATGGTGCCAATCGATCCTACCCAAAGCCCAATGTAACTAGCTTTACTCGGTATCGTCCATTTGTCATATTGTTTTTTGGTGACTTTCATTTCCCTAACCTTTCGTATGATATGCGCCACAAATATTACTGTTCATAAATACAGTGTCAATATTTATTTGTAGAGTTAATCTATACGTATGGAAGCTAACAGATAATTAGACTCCCTCTCCTCTGCTAAACTTAACCTGCTAAGCAATTTTTATTGGGAGTCAAACAGTTATGAATAATTCTACTATTATTGGTGTTGATTTAGCAAAAGATGTGTTTCAAGT
>NZ_JAAUWS010000147.1:0-574 GCF_014694465.1 Vibrio sp. S11_S32
AAGAAGCTATCCAAGAATGGAAAGAAGCTAAACAAGGGCTGCGTGGTAGACCTCGTATTTTCAGTGATTTAGCAATAACAACAGCGCTTATGGTAAAACGTATATTTTCAATGCCCTTAAGGGCATTGCAGGGATTTATTGATTCTGTATTTCAACTTGCTAATGTCCCGCTCACTTGCCCTCATTATTCTTGTATTAGTCGTAGGGCTAAAGAGGTTGAAGTCTCATTCAAAACGAAAGCTCGTGGCACGATACAACACTTAGCCATTGATTCTACTGGCCTCAAGGTTTACGGCGAGGGTGAATGGAAAGTCAGGAAACATGGAACTGATGGGAAGCGCCGGATCTGGCGTAAGTTACATATAGGTGTTGATGTCGTTACTCATGAAATTATTGCGGCAGAACTCACTTTCTCGAATGTCAGTGACGGAGACGTTCTACCTAATTTACTAAAGCAAACACGTCGAAAGATCTTAAAAGTATCAGGCGATGGTGCTTACGATACTCGACAATGCTATGAAGCCATTCGTATCAAAAAAGCCACCCCACTTGTGCCCCCAAGACTTGGTGCAGT
>NZ_JAAUWS010000148.1:0-568 GCF_014694465.1 Vibrio sp. S11_S32
TTCCCAAATGTAGGTGAGTCTTTACGAATATCAACCGCCACATCAAACACTTCACCAGAAACAACTCTTACCAACTTTCCTTGAGTATTTTCTGTTTGATAATGAAGTCCTCGTAAAATCCCTTTCTTAGATTTTGAGTGATTATCCTGCACAAATGTGGTTGGTTTACCAGTGACCTTTTCTTCAAACTCTTTTTGATTCCAAGTTTCCATGAAAAATCCACGCTCATCACCAAGCACATCGGGTTCAATGATTTTCACATCCGGAATTGCGGTATCGATTACTTTCATTATTGGTACTCTTTAATTCGTTCTAATGCTAACTGCCAATTACTGGGCTCAATTCCAAAGCTCTCTTTGATTTTTTGACAATTCATTTTTGAATTTGCAGGACGCTTGGCGGGGGTTGGGTATTGCTCTGTCGTTATTGCTGTCAATTCTGGTTTATTCTTAAGAATACTTTGCTTGTTCGCTTGTTCAAAGATTGCCTCTGCAAATTCAAACCAACTGACATGAGGTGAGCCCGAAAAATGATAAACGCCCCATGCTTCACTGCCTGATTGAATCTG
>NZ_JAAUWS010000149.1:0-567 GCF_014694465.1 Vibrio sp. S11_S32
TTTTGGGAAGTAGCGTCTTAATAATCCATTACTATTTTCATTTAGCCCTCTTTGCCAAGAATGATAAGGCTTCGCAAAATAGGTTTTACACTTTAGAGCCTTAGCTATTTTCATATGCCCTGCAAACTCTCCACCATTGTCAAAGGTGATTGTTTTACAATCCTTTTTATAAAGCTTAAGCAGTTTAATAATAGCTCGTGATACCGCTGATTTTGTCTTACGTTTCACAAAGCTAAACAAGAATAGCTTTGTTTTTCGTTCTGCTAAAGTGACGAAATAACCATCGATACCATGCACTGTATCGGCTTCCCAATGACCTATTTCTTCTTTATCTTCGACTTCATCTGGACGTTCGCTGATATCGACTCTATCAGGGATAAGCTTAGCCCCTGCAAGGCTTCCCGTTCGTTTACGATACGGTTTTCCTCGTCGAGGTAACTGATGGCTCCAACCATTTCGAGCAATTAAACGATAAATAGTATGCATGCTGGCACAATAACTTATCTTTTCCTTTTTCATTCGTCCAGCCATTTGCTCAGGACTGAAACCGAGGCTTAGGAAAGATTT
>NZ_JAAUWS010000150.1:0-546 GCF_014694465.1 Vibrio sp. S11_S32
TCACTTAGAGAAGTAGTGGTGGGGGCAGGACTTGCGTTTTGCTACACATTACTTTTTGTATATCAAAACTAGCTGGCTATCTGTAACGTATTTAGAAGCGCAACAAACTTTGGGGCGTGCGACGTGAAGTCGTATGAAGCGCTGTTCACCGCTTAATGTGTGAACCATCTGTATCACCAGATGAACCTAAGGCTCTGAATAAATTAGCGAGCCTGACAATGTAACAAAGTCTATCTGATGGACGGGAACTGAATCGAGAGAGGAAGCTCCTCCTGATAACCACATAAATCGGGTAAGTGCTAGGGAGTCAGTATGATGAACAGAAGTGAATCCACGTCAGATGCGTAATTTCACAAGCAGCGGAAGTGGTTAATACGCTGTGGCCAAAAGGCACAGTGCAGTGAAAGTTGCACGCTGGGTTCTTAGGGAGACGGCACTTGGTAACAGGTGTCGTCCACCCGACAAGAATAAGTTACAATGTGTTCGATTCTTAGTTTAAGCACTACGTAAAACATGAAGAGAAAGCATCAACATCCTCTTCACACT
>NZ_JAAUWS010000151.1:0-540 GCF_014694465.1 Vibrio sp. S11_S32
AATGCTTACAGTGACGCACCAAGCAGTAAAGTTAGCGTTACAAAAATCCCCATTAATTCATGTAGATGAAACATCCCATAGTCGTAATGATGAAGATGGATTGCGTTGGTGCTGGCTTATGGCGAGTGACGATTTAGTTTATGAGAAAATATTATTTTCTCGCTCTGCTATTTCAGCGAAGACGATAATCAATGAAGACTACGCAGGTATTGTTGTATCGGATCAATGCCCAAGCTACAACTGGGTTTCACCCGATAAGCACCAATTATGCTGGGCTCATGTAAAACGAAACCTTCAACAAATTGCTGACTATAGTGGTGGCGGTCATACTGCTTATATTGGCCGGCATTTATGCCTTATAACCAATTCTCTCTTTCGAGCCCGACATCAATTTGAGAAAAATGAAATTGAACATTTGATGTATTTACGGCGAATGAAAAGATTGCAAAAATCCTTTGATTACTGGTTAGAGAAAGGACTCAGTATTCAGGTTCAGCGCTATCGGGGTCGGTGTAAATTACTCTTCAAACATAGAGAAAG
>NZ_JAAUWS010000152.1:0-536 GCF_014694465.1 Vibrio sp. S11_S32
GATACGTCGGATGTGACGGTACACGTCAACTTTAAAGATGGTGAAGATCCAAGCTTTGGCGTGGACACGGGCGCCAGCATCACTGAAAATGACGGCACCCAAACCGCCAATGGTTCGATTGAATTTGACCAAGGCAGTGATCACGTAGACCAAATCGTGTTTGACACCGAACAAGCCGGTTTAGATGGGATCACCAGTAATGGTGAAGCGACGACTTATTCGGTTGATGGCAATGATTTAACCTTAGTCGACACCGACGGCAACACCGTTTTGAGTGTGACCATCGATGCGCAAGGCAACTACGTTGTCACCCAAGAGCAACCGATCGACCAAAATGATGGGGATATCACCGACATCGCATTAAACGTGCACGGCACGGATGACGATGGGGATACGGCTAACGGCACCATTACTATTCACATTACCGACGGTGACAATGCGGCCGATGTAACCGATACGGTCACTGTTGACGAAGGCGATGTGCAAAACCCAGCCGAAGGCAACGAATACCCAGTGCATGGTTCAAGCTCGGTTAC
>NZ_JAAUWS010000153.1:0-505 GCF_014694465.1 Vibrio sp. S11_S32
AATATCGACAATCGGCTCAGGTATTTCATGCACTTGATGACGGTAATAAGGGGCTTTATCAATTTGAATATCACTGCTACCACAGCAGGCGCATGAATTTTCTGGCAAGCAATTAATAACAGTATCGGTTGCTTTTAAGATTGAGAATTTTCGTTTATGCCCTTGGTGACCTTGTGTAGCTCCTCTCGAATTGCCATCACTAGAGCGATTTGCTTTTTTCGATTGGCCTTATCTTCAATACTTTCTGTCGAGGACGGCTTGGATGAATTTTTAGAATTAGTTTTACGTTTATCTTCTAAATGCCGAAGTTGTTCCCACAACTCCTGAATAAGTGTGTTTGCTTCATTTAGACTGGAAGCAACCGGCGGCGGTGCTTGATATTTAGGTTCTTTTTTTCTGCTCATGTGAAGATAATGAAGCATAAAAAGGATCGTTCAATAGGCAATTGTAGATCAAGTGATGATCGTCACATTCGCCTGTCAATAGGGTGCTGGTGAACGCTTAC
>NZ_JAAUWS010000154.1:0-487 GCF_014694465.1 Vibrio sp. S11_S32
TAACAGGTGCTGAAATGAACTGCTGGTGTACTGTGAGCCTCTATCACTATGGAAAAGTAAGCCTCTTTGAGGCTTACGAAGTGTAATTGCCATTTGTAATGCACGTTCAACGAGACCTACCGTCATGGGCATTGTTGCAATACTAAAACTTTGTGGTCTTTTGATACGGTTAGGCAGCTCGGTAGCTATTGGGCATACCGAGGTGAGTGAAGCGATTTAAAATAGAACAACCGAGTAACATTTCCTTTGACTGATTTTTAAATTTTCTGCTGTGTAATATATTGCCGATTATCTTCTTGTAACGTTGCATGGCAGTTTCTGAGATATTCCTTTTGCCGTATTGCCGCACGCTCTGCCAACCGGTTTTGTCGCAAAGTTTGATTGATCTACGGTAAAATACCGTACTGCTTACCAACCGGATACCCTCATTATGTTTAAAGGTTGTCAATTTCCATCCGCTATCATCCTTCTCGCCGTACGTTATTAC
>NZ_JAAUWS010000155.1:0-470 GCF_014694465.1 Vibrio sp. S11_S32
AGTGTGAAGAGGATGTTGATGCTTTCTCTTCATGTTTTACGTAGTGCTTAAACTAAGAATCGAACACATTGTAACTTATTCTTGTCGGGTGGACGACACCTGTTACCAAGTGCCGTCTCCCTAAGAATCCAGCGTGCAACTTTCACTGCACTGTGCCTTTTGGCCACAGCGTATTAACCACTTCCGCTGCTTGTGAAATTACGCATCTGACGTGGATTCACTTATGTTCATCATACTGACTCCCTAGCACTTACCCGATTTATGTGGTTATCAGGAGGAGCTTCCTCTCGCGATTCAGTTCCCGTCCATCAGATAGACTTTGTTACATTGTCAGGCTCGCTTCTCACGTCGCACGCCCCAAAGTTTGTTGCGCTTCTAAATACGTTACAGATAGCCAGCTAGTTTTGATATACAAAAAGTAATGTGTAGCAAAACGCAAGTCCTGCCCCCACCACTACTTCTCTAAGTGA
>NZ_JAAUWS010000156.1:0-444 GCF_014694465.1 Vibrio sp. S11_S32
CCCTTTAATCGATACCAACTCTTTTCTGCTGATTGAGCAAGCTTAAATATCATCATTAAGGTTGTCGTACGACTTCCACAACTCTTTACTTTATGTGTGCGCAACCGTACGGTTGCAAACGTTGATTGTAAGCGCCCCATAATCCCACGGGGCGTTTTAGCGTGAAAAATTCCAAGGGAGAAGTGAGTCGATGTCAGGGACTGGCTTTGCCAGTTCTTTCATACACTGAACCATGTAATCATAAATTATCAACCCGTTGGCTTTTGCGGTCTCGATAATGCTGTACAGCAAAGCACTAGCATCTGCGCCATTTTTATTGTAAGCGCCCCATAATCCCACGGGGCGTTTTAGCGTGAAAAATTCCAAGGGAGAAGTGAGTCGATGTCAGGGACTGGCTTTGCCAGTTCCTTCATACACTGAACCATGTAATCATAAATTATCAAC
>NZ_JAAUWS010000157.1:0-443 GCF_014694465.1 Vibrio sp. S11_S32
ACCAAGCGTAAATAGGTGTTTAAAATGATTAGGGTCGTACATTGAAAAGCCTAACGTGATACTTTCACGTTATTGTATTCGAAAGACTTACTGCGTTGAAGTCGCAACCGAAGGTTGCTTATCTTGGCAGCAAGAGAAAATAAGTCATTTAAGAGCTCTGGGTTTGCGTCGAATATTGGCCAGAGCTCACTAGGCATAGTGAACGTGATGTGCTGATGCTCGCAATCTGGCATCACTTCCAGCTGCGTGGCTATCCATTGCTCTGTGGATTTTGTACCACAAGAGCTGCAAGCCTTCGTCTTGCAACTCTGGCATATTACTTTCGTGCAGTGACAGTTTGATTTTTCACAACCGCAGTGCTTAGCCCCCATCGCATTGGTACCACATGCAAGCATTCTTTCTATACAAGTTATTTGCCACAGATTGAAGGTATGAGCGTGCTT
>NZ_JAAUWS010000158.1:0-432 GCF_014694465.1 Vibrio sp. S11_S32
GACCGGTATTCTCACCCGTGCCGTTGTTGTCATCCAATGGTTGATATTGATTAACAACAGTATCGACCGTTACATTACCAGTCGCTGGATCAAATGTTGGGGTCATGGTGATGTCTAGGACCGGATTGCCGTCCCCATCCACACCAGAGATGGTGGTCACGCCATTGGCATCGGTGGTCATGCTGAAGTTAATTGGGTCACCACCATTGGTGGTCATTTCACCCATTTCGGCGGTTAATGCGGTTTTGCCCGCATCGGTCATGCGCAGCGTGCTTGGATCCAAATTATCACTTGGCGACTCAATCGTAACCGAGCTTGAACCATGCACTGGGTATTCGTTGCCTTCGGCTGGGTTTTGCACATCGCCTTCGTCAACAGTGACCGTATCGGTTACATCGGCCGCATTGTCACCGTCGGTAATGTGAATAGTAA
>NZ_JAAUWS010000159.1:0-400 GCF_014694465.1 Vibrio sp. S11_S32
GCCGAACAATAAATTGTTCAATTTGGTCACTCAGTTCATTGAAATCATTTTTGCTTCCTAAGAAGCTTTATTGATTATCATCAACGAGTGCCCACACAGATTGATAGGTTTAAATTGTTAAAGAGCATTGCTTTCAGTGACTTGCGCCACAAGCAGGAAGCGTATAATACGCTTACTAAAATGAAAGTCAAGATAGTATTTTCAACTTTACGAAAATACTATTTTTACTTCACTTTGAAAGTGGAAGTAAAAGCCTACTAATAAGTAAGCTTAAAATTCAAGCCTGGCGATGTCCTACTCTCACATGGGGAAACCCCACACTACCATCGGCGCTATTGCGTTTCACTTCTGAGTTCGGCATGGAATCAGGTGGGTCCACAATGCTATGGTCGCCAAGCAA
>NZ_JAAUWS010000160.1:0-375 GCF_014694465.1 Vibrio sp. S11_S32
AAGCTCGACGCTGACGCACAACAAGACCTAACTTACGCATGATGGTGCGAGTACGATAACGCCCGATAGTGAAGCCTTCTTCACGTAGTTTCTTAGCTAATTGACGAGAGCCTAAACTTCCACGACTGCGCTTGAATAAGCGCTTGGCAGTTCTGTATAAATTAAGCTCTTGCTCAGTAATGATCTGAGCAGGTCGTGCTAACCAATCATAAAATGCACTGCGGCTTACTTTTAGAGCGTTACAAAGCATTTTTATTGGAAATCGAGAGCGATGCTCTCGAATAAATTGAAACTTTACTTCATTTCTTTCGCAAAGAAGGCGCTGGCTTTTTTTAGGATCTCTTTCTCCATTCTAAGCTGCTTTACTTCCTTTCT
>NZ_JAAUWS010000161.1:0-350 GCF_014694465.1 Vibrio sp. S11_S32
AGGACGTCCCATGAGATTTCTAAAACTAAAAGAAGTAATGCAAAAGACCGCCCTTAGCCGTTCAGCGATTTACAGAAAAATGAATGATAATAACTTTCCGCAATCAATCAATCAATTTAGGTGATAGAGCCGTCGCTTGGGTGGATAGTGAGGTTGAGGATTGGATGGAAGCGAGTTTGGGAGAGCGTGGAGTTAGGGAGCGATAGCTTTCACCGAAATGATGAGTGTGAAGAGGATGTTGATGCTTTCTCTTCATGTTTTACGTAGTGCTTAAACTAAGAATCGAACACATTGTAACTTATTCTTGTCGGGTGGACGACACCTGTTACCAAGTGCCGTCTCCCTAAGAA
>NZ_JAAUWS010000162.1:0-350 GCF_014694465.1 Vibrio sp. S11_S32
TGTACTGCTTTTTCCAACGAGCAACCGCAGTAGCGCCAGCGCCTGATATATCCATAATTTGTTGATTGGTATAATGCTCTTCAATCATCAATCTGGCGTACTCGTGCTTTTGTTTATGTGTGTAATTGAGTCGTTTTTTTCGAGTGTTAATGTTCATAGCTAGGTTCCTATATTGCAGTCAATTATAGGCTATAGAACCCTCCAAGATCATTAAACCATTACAAGGACGTCCCATGAGATTTCTAAAACTAAAAGAAGTAATGCAAAAGACCGCCCTTAGCCGTTCAGCGATTTACAGAAAAATGAATGATAATAACTTTCCGCAATCAATCAATCAATTTAGGTGATAG
>NZ_JAAUWS010000163.1:0-344 GCF_014694465.1 Vibrio sp. S11_S32
CCAAGATAGCGATGCTGCGCATCGAGCGAGGCCGCGTTAAATTATGTATTCAACATAAATTCAATTGACGCTATGATCTCTGCATCCTTTATTATCTCGAATTAAGTACCTCTTGGCACGCAACTACAGACGCCGACGTCATGCCCAAAAAGAATTTATCCCTCGTGCCACTAAGCTACTTTTTGAAAAAGACAATGCTTGGGAAAAGACGCTATGGAAGCACGCTCATACCTTCAATCTGTGGCAAATAACTTGTATAGAAAGAATGCTTGCATGTGGTACCAATGCGATGGGGGCTAAGCACTGCGGTTGTGAAAAATCAAACTGTCACTGCACGAAAGTAA
>NZ_JAAUWS010000164.1:0-329 GCF_014694465.1 Vibrio sp. S11_S32
ATCACGGGCCCTGCTGAATTTATTCAAACCAATATTGTGGGTACTTATAACCTACTAGAAGCGGCGCGAGAATATTGGAATGGTCTAGATGACAACGCGCAACAGGCTTTTCGTTTTCATCATATTTCAACTGATGAAGTGTATGGCGACCTGCCACACCCTGACGAACAAAACGACTTATCTGTTGGTGAAAAGTTACCTCTTTTTACTGAGCAAACGTCTTATGCGCCAAGCAGTCCTTATTCCGCTTCAAAAGCTTCTAGCGATCATTTAGTTCGAGCATGGTTGCGCACTTATGGTTTTCCAACCATTGTGACCAATTGTTCAAA
>NZ_JAAUWS010000165.1:0-323 GCF_014694465.1 Vibrio sp. S11_S32
ATACAAGACACTTGAATGTGTGTTGTTACTCATCACTTGCAAGCAAGTAATAAGATTTGAGAACTTTTATTTTGAACAAATAACCTTGGTTATTTATTCAGTCAGCTTTCCAAATTGTTAAAGAGCATAAAGCATAAAAGCTTTAATCAATAACCGAAGTCATTCATTAAAGCTCTGCTTTAACTTTATCTAAACCATCAATCTGTGTGGGTACTCATCAATAATAATCTTTTCGTAAGGAGGTGATCCAGCCCCAGGTTCCCCTAGGGCTACCTTGTTACGACTTCACCCCAGTCATGAACCACAAAGTGGTAAGCGTCCTC
>NZ_JAAUWS010000166.1:0-320 GCF_014694465.1 Vibrio sp. S11_S32
TTAATTGAAATAACATTAGAATCTTGATTCATTGCGATGTATCTCCTATTAGTTGTTGATCTGCCGAGACCAATTAACAGATTACATCGCAATGTTCCTCCATACACCAGAAATCACTATAGCTCTGGATACAATGATAGGCTTACCGCGCCATTCAGGACGAAATACCTGCTCAGCACTACAATAAAAGGTATTACCATGACAGGTTGATATAGGAAAAGCATTTTACACACATAAATAAATCTGGGAAATAATTCATTGATGGCTACACTGTATGTATGGCCAGTGTTTACCATGAGGATTTTATGGCGTTTTTAATC
>NZ_JAAUWS010000167.1:0-317 GCF_014694465.1 Vibrio sp. S11_S32
AGCTTACGCAATGATCAAAGCTTTAAATAAACTAACAGGGCTAGGTATGCCTAAAACTTACCGAATTGATTGAAATAATACCATTCTAGTGTTGTCACCTCTAAATTTGAATTACGCAACAAAGCCATGCTATGAAGCCATTCGTATCAAAAAAGCCACCCCACTTGTGCCCCCAAGACTTGGTGCAGTTTTTTGGGAAAAGGGACATCCACGAAATTTATCCGTCGGGTTTCAACAGTTTTATGGTTCTAATAAGCAGTGGAAAACACGGTTTGGGTATCATAAAAGGTCAATTTCAGAAACGGCAATGCATCGAG
>NZ_JAAUWS010000168.1:0-312 GCF_014694465.1 Vibrio sp. S11_S32
ATTTGATGTATTTACGGCGAATGAAAAGATTGCAAAAATCCTTTGATTACTGGTTAGAGAAAGGACTCAGTATTCAGGTTCAGCGCTATCGGGGTCGGTGTAAATTACTCTTCAAACATAGAGAAAGTCTTTGGGTATTCTTAAAGAATACGTCAATTCCATTGACCAACAATGAGGCGGAACGATGCATTCGAGGTTTTGTCATTCAACGCAAAATTAGCTACGGCACGACATCTGATGCTGGTGATAAATTTCGCAGCCGTATACATACGATAACTGAAACCTGCAAAAAGCGTGGCCTCTCAGCATGGT
>NZ_JAAUWS010000169.1:0-308 GCF_014694465.1 Vibrio sp. S11_S32
TATTTATTCAGTCAGCTTTCCAAATTGTTAAAGAGCAAGTTATATCTTTCGATGTAACCATTTTTAAATACTCTCAAGGAGAATACTTAAAGATGGTGGAGCTATGCGGGATCGAACCGCAGACCTCTTCGCTGCCAGCGAAGCGCTCTCCCAGCTGAGCTATAGCCCCTTAACTTCTATTTAAACCTAATCAATCTGTGTGGGTACTCATCAAAAATAATCTTTTCGTAAGGAGGTGATCCAGCCCCAGGTTCCCCTAGGGCTACCTTGTTACGACTTCACCCCAGTCATGAACCACAAAGTGGTAA
>NZ_JAAUWS010000170.1:0-304 GCF_014694465.1 Vibrio sp. S11_S32
GCCTCTCAGCATGGTCAGTTGTGTCCGAAATCGTCACAGCCGTGACGAATCGACAGCCCTACCCAAACGTATTCGGTTTTTAACGTTCACCAGCCCTGTCAATAGGGTGCTGGTGAACGCTTACTAATATATTATCTGCAACGCTATCACTATGTTTCCGCTTGGTGGTGATTTTATAAGCTCGACGCTGACGCACAACAAGACCTAACTTACGCATGATGGTGCGAGTACGATAACGCCCGATAGTGAAGCCTTCTTCACGTAGTTTCTTAGCTAATTGACGAGAGCCTAAACTTCCACGACT
>NZ_JAAUWS010000171.1:0-301 GCF_014694465.1 Vibrio sp. S11_S32
GCTGTTTAGTTTGGTTGTATTTGTAAGGCATTTGTTAATTATTCTGATATGAAAGGTCGATTAAAATAATAACCGACCCTGACAGTATTGCCTAATTGATTGTTTATCGAGCGATGCAACAAAGCCCCTTGAGATTAGAGTCATAGTCGCTTATTAAAACTTTGCGACAGAACCTTACTTTCGTGCAGTGACAGTTTGATTTTTCACAACCGCAGTGCTTAGCCCCCATCGCATTGGTACCACATGCAAGCATTCTTTCTATACAAGTTATTTGCCACAGATTGAAGGTATGAGCGTGCTT
>NZ_JAAUWS010000172.1:0-299 GCF_014694465.1 Vibrio sp. S11_S32
TCTATTTCCCGGTAACTTAATTTGTACGCTAAGTAATAACGAAGTGCTTGCATGATGATCTCTTGCGGGAAATGGCATCCTGAAAAGTTAAGTTTCATGTTAATAATACTCCGTTATTGTGACGTTGTATTATCAATATATCGCTTAACTTCGTCAACTTTGCGACAGAACCTGGCTCCAACCATTTCGAGCAATTAAACGATAAATAGTATGCATGCTGGCACAATAACTTATCTTTTCCTTTTTCATTCGTCCAGCCATTTGCTCAGGACTGAAACCGAGGCTTAGGAAAGATTTCA
>NZ_JAAUWS010000173.1:0-287 GCF_014694465.1 Vibrio sp. S11_S32
TCTTAATCAAAAGGAGAGAAGTGGTATCCCGTAGGGGAGTCGAACCCCTGTTACCGCCGTGAAAGGGCGGTGTCCTAGGCCTCTAGACGAACGGGACACAGGATTTTTATTCATTTCTGAATAAAATGCGAAAGCATATGGGATGCTTTCAAACTCTTTTCTTTTCTAAACCTAATCAATCTGTGTGGGTACTCATCAAAAATAATCTTTTCGTAAGGAGGTGATCCAGCCCCAGGTTCCCCTAGGGCTACCTTGTTACGACTTCACCCCAGTCATGAACCACAAAG
>NZ_JAAUWS010000174.1:0-278 GCF_014694465.1 Vibrio sp. S11_S32
TAACAGGTGCTGAAATGAACTGCTGGTGTACTGTGAGCCTCTATCACTATGGAAAAGTAAGCCTCTTTGAGGCTTACGAAGTGTAATTGCCATTTGTAATGCACGTTCAACGAGACCTACCGTCATGCGATCTGATAATGCCCAACCAATGATCCGGCGTGAATGTAAATCCATGACTACAGCCAGATACATCCAACCTTGATTGGTTCTCAGATAAGTAACATCTCCGGCCCAAATACGATTGGGCACTGTAGGATTAAATTGTTGTTTTAATATAT
>NZ_JAAUWS010000175.1:0-268 GCF_014694465.1 Vibrio sp. S11_S32
CATGCGCCGTTATTGCTGTATATCGACCTTGAGGGCAGCGTCCCAACTCTGATGATATCGATTTATTTCCCCGTTTAAGTTCTTTACCTATTTGACGGGCTGAAAACTCTAATTGCACCAGGGCTTCAATCTGGTATCGTTCAACAAGAGTCAGCTGTTTGTATTGTTTCCCCATGTGGGTACCTTGGTTATTGTTTGAGAACTTCAGCCTACGAGCAGCTGGCTCTCGTGTCTATACCAAGTGTGTCGGTTATTCTGAGAATCTAGG
>NZ_JAAUWS010000176.1:0-262 GCF_014694465.1 Vibrio sp. S11_S32
GTTTGCAGGGCATATGAAAATAGCTAAGGCTCTAAAGTGTAAAACCTATTTTGCGAAGCCTTATCATTCTTGGCAAAGAGGGCTAAATGAAAATAGTAATGGATTATTAAGACGCTACTTCCCAAAATGAACATCGTATCCGCCCCATGAACCCACGGGGCGATATTATTAATGTTTGAAATTCCATGGCAGAATTGCATCGATATCTGGCTCAGCTTTCGCCAGTTCCTGCATGCATTTGACCAAGTAGTCATAGAGGATT
>NZ_JAAUWS010000177.1:0-260 GCF_014694465.1 Vibrio sp. S11_S32
ACAAAGTGAAATCTTTCCTAAGCCTCGGTTTCAGTCCTGAGCAAATGGCTGGACGAATGAAAAAGGAAAAGATAAGTTATTGTGCCAGCATGCATACTATTTATCGTTTAATTGCTCGAAATGGTTGGAGCCATCGTAAGCGCATCATAAAACCCGCATTCTAATCGTCTAGCCTGAATAATAAGATCAAACCTCCAACCCAAAGGAGATTTGAAATGGCACAGCGACACACTGATCAAGAATGGCAAATATTTATTGAA
>NZ_JAAUWS010000178.1:0-260 GCF_014694465.1 Vibrio sp. S11_S32
ATTACCCGCCCCATCCACACCAGAGATGGTGGTCACGCCATTGGCATCGGTGGTCATGCTGAAGTTAATTGGATCCCCACCATTGGTGGTCATTTCACCCATTTCGGCGGTTAATGCGGTTTTGCCCGCATCAGTCATGCGCAGCGTGCTTGGATCCAAATTATCACTTGGCGACTCAATTGTAACCGAGCTTGAACCATGCACTGGGTATTCGTTGCCTTCGGCTGGGTTTTGCACATCGCCTTCGTCAACAGTGACCG
>NZ_JAAUWS010000179.1:0-257 GCF_014694465.1 Vibrio sp. S11_S32
GATCCTTTGTTGTCGGGCATTACCGAAACCGCTGCGCAAATGATTGATCCAAATTATACCGTTGGCCCTGAAGTTAACTGGTATTTCATGTTTGTCTCGACTTTCTTCATTTCGATTGTTGGTGCATATACCTTACCGCAACAGGTCGATTCTAAAATAAATCTGGAAAGGTATGTGTGATAAGGCTTCTCAGCCTTTTCCAGAAAAACAGTAGTTTTTGACTATTTTTCCTAAAATTCGAATTTTTAGAATACCAA
>NZ_JAAUWS010000180.1:0-255 GCF_014694465.1 Vibrio sp. S11_S32
CTTTCTCTATGTTTGAAGAGTAATTTACACCGACCCCGATAGCGCTGAACCTGAATACTGAGTCCTTTCTCTAACCAGTAATCAAAGGATTTTTGCAATCTTTTCATTCGCCGTAAATACATCAAATATTCAATTTCATTTTTCTCAAATTGATGTCGGGCTCGAAAGAGAGAATTGGTTATAAGGCATAAATGCCGGCCAATATAAGCAGTATGACCGCCACCACTATAGTCAGCAATTTGTTGAAGGTTTCGT
>NZ_JAAUWS010000181.1:0-255 GCF_014694465.1 Vibrio sp. S11_S32
ACTGTTGACGAAGGCGATGTGCAAAACCCAGCCGAAGGCAACGAATACCCAGTGCATGGTTCAAGCTCGGTTACGATTGAGTCGCCAAGTGATAATTTGGATCCAAGCACGCTGCGCATGACCGATGTGGGCAAAACCGCATTAACCGCCGAAATGGGTGAAATGACCACCAATGGTGGGGATCCAATTAACTTCAGCATGACCACCGATGCCAATGGCGTGACCACCATCTCTGGTGTGGATGGGGCGGGTAAT
>NZ_JAAUWS010000182.1:0-255 GCF_014694465.1 Vibrio sp. S11_S32
AGTAATTTACACCGACCCCGATAGCGCTGAACCTGAATACTGAGTCCTTTCTCTAACCAGTAATCAAAGGATTTTTGCAATCTTTTCATTCGCCGTAAATACATCAAATGTTCAATTTCATTTTTCTTAAATTGATGTCGGGCTCGAAAGAGAGAATTGGTTATAAGGCATAAATGCCGGCCAATATAAGCAGTATGACCGCCACCACTATAGTCAGCAATTTGTTGAAGGTTTCGTTTTACATGAGCCCAGCAT
>NZ_JAAUWS010000183.1:0-255 GCF_014694465.1 Vibrio sp. S11_S32
GGCAAAACCGCATTAACCGCCGAAATGGGTGAAATGACCACCAATGGTGGGGATCCAATTAACTTCAGCATGACCACCGATGCCAATGGCGTGACCACCATCTCTGGTGTGGATGGGGCGGGTAATCTGGTCCTAGACATCACCATGACCCCAACCATGGATCCGGCAACGGGCGATGTCACCGTGACCACCGATGTTAATCAATACCAACCATTGGATGACAACAACGGCACGGGTGAGAATACCGGTCTTATT
>NZ_JAAUWS010000184.1:0-254 GCF_014694465.1 Vibrio sp. S11_S32
AATCCTCTATGACTACTTGGTCAAATGCATGCAGGAACTGGCGAAAGCTGAGCCAGATATCGATGCAATTCTGCCATGGAATTTCAAACATTAATAATATCGCCCCGTGGGTTCATGGGGCGGATACAAAAGAACAACTTGGTACCACGTTTTCTATTGGTACGATAAGTGAAGCTCAAACTAAAGTAGCTTCAATGCTTACAGTGACGCACCAAGCAGTAAAGTTAGCGTTACAAAAATCCCCATTAATTCAT
>NZ_JAAUWS010000185.1:0-254 GCF_014694465.1 Vibrio sp. S11_S32
TCATAAAAATCATCTATTCTAAAACTTGCCCCAAGCACTCTAAAGGACTTTTGACGCCCGTGGTATGACTGCCGATAACATGCGTGTAAATCTCAGTGGTCGTTACATCTTGATGGCCAAGTAATTCGGTTCTGTCGCAAACTCAGATTGTGGGTTCTAAATTAAAGAGGCACTTTTCCTCAGATATAATTATGCAGCTAAAGAATAAAACTGCTCCCATGACGTCATTTCTTCTGAGTTAATCATCTGTCCTT
>NZ_JAAUWS010000186.1:0-254 GCF_014694465.1 Vibrio sp. S11_S32
ACTGAGTCAGAATCTTTTTCACCAAGACCAAACAATGCGTAGCTTGGTGCTGACATGATAAGGCTAAGAGTCACTAAGCCTACTGCTATTTTTTTCATGTTAATATCCTTATTGTATTAGTTTGTTTTACCATGACAGGTTGATATAGGAAAAGCATTTTACACACATAAATAAATCTGGGAAATAATTCATTGATGGCTACACTGTATGTATGGCCAGTGTTTACCATGAGGATTTTATGGCGTTTTTAATCA
>NZ_JAAUWS010000187.1:0-254 GCF_014694465.1 Vibrio sp. S11_S32
AACCAATATAGATCGTCAAATCGATCTTGAAAATATTGCAAAATAAGACAAAAATAGTTAGCTTAAGGTTGAAATTGGAATTTACTCAAACCCTTATTTCATAAGGGTTCTTCGTGATCTTTCCCTGCAGTGCAGCTGCACTTCTATACTCCAATGTGCTCGAGATTTTTCTAATAACTCTTTTGCCGTTAATTTAGCGGAGCTAATATAATGCCGAATAGTTATCGTTTCAGCCGGTTTATTTCCTTCTTGCC
>NZ_JAAUWS010000188.1:0-254 GCF_014694465.1 Vibrio sp. S11_S32
ATAAATCTCTTAACAGAAGAAAAATCATTTAAAGCCGGCATCAAGCGAAAGCAGAAAAAGGCAAATCGAAATAACGATTACCTTTCCAAAGTCCTTGTAGGGCAAGGGCTTTCGTAATCTTGCCCTGAGCTGCACTGGCGTTTGGATGTGGGCTTTAACGAAGATAGTTGTCGTATTAGACGAGAGCAGGCTGGTGAAAACTTGGCAGTCATACGCCATGCGGTCATAAATCTCTTAACAGAAGAAAAATCATT
>NZ_JAAUWS010000189.1:0-253 GCF_014694465.1 Vibrio sp. S11_S32
CCAAGCATTAATGGCATGATATTTAGTATAATAAATATCATGAAAAAGACGCCAGATATCAACCCAGAAAGTCAAAATATTGCCGAGCTACAAGCGATGGTAAAAACACTGATATCTGAGAAAAGTGTGGTGCAGGCAGATGAAACGCCGCTCAACGTGCTCAAAGAAGATAAAAAGTGTTATATGTGGCTCTACTGTTCAGGGGCAGACTCACCAGAGGCGGCACTCCCACATGTTAAAAATATTGCCTTAT
>NZ_JAAUWS010000190.1:0-253 GCF_014694465.1 Vibrio sp. S11_S32
GACTATGCAACCAATTGGCTTTGGTTTTATAATAATGAACGGCCTCATAAAGCCAATGGTGGTAGACCACCATTGATGGTCGCTTAACTTCTACTTTTAACAACAGTTAGAAATGGGAGGATTACCATAGCCACATATAACACTGTTTGTTTTCTTTAAGTACATTGAGTGGTGTTTCATCCGCTTGAATAACCACTTGCTCTAGCAAGTGGTTTCTCAAGGCTTGATAAAGCGGTTTGAATTTCTCACTTAC
>NZ_JAAUWS010000191.1:0-253 GCF_014694465.1 Vibrio sp. S11_S32
ACCAAGCGTAAATAGGTGTTTAAAATGATTAGGGTCGTACATTGAAAAGCCTAACGTGATACTTTCACGTTATTGTATTCGAAAGACTTACTGCGTTGAAGTCGCAACCGAAGGTTGCTTATCTTGAAGGATAGGAATTTCAATGTTGATATGATCACGATACATCGAGTTCCTTCCTTATCTTTTCGAGAGAGCTTAGCGATGCAAAGACAGTTGGGTTAGTAAAAAACATTTAAATCGAAGGATTTTTGCG
>NZ_JAAUWS010000192.1:0-253 GCF_014694465.1 Vibrio sp. S11_S32
AGAAGATGTTGAAGAATATATCCGGTATTACAACCATGAAAGGTTGCATACTACGCTTGGTGATTTAACGCCAATCGACTATGAAAAATTACAAAGTCAGGTGTCCTATTGGGCTTGACCAGAATAGAGTGACGATTTAGTTTATGAGAAAATATTATTTTCTCGCTCTGCTATTTCAGCGAAGACGATAATCAATGAAGACTACGCAGGTATTGTTGTATCGGATCAATGCCCAAGCTACAACTGGGTTTCA
>NZ_JAAUWS010000193.1:0-253 GCF_014694465.1 Vibrio sp. S11_S32
GCAAAAATCCTTCGATTTAAATGTTTTTTACTAACCCAACTGTCTTTGCATCGCTAAGCTCTCTCGAAAAGATAAGGAAGGAACTCGATGTATCGTGATCATATCAACATTGAAATTCCTATCCTTTTACTCATTCGCTTAGCGTGATGATAATCGTCTGCAAACGTATTATCTTTCGGTGGGATGATAATGTCAGCATCAGGAAAGTGATTTTCCAATGTTTGGTAAACGGCATTAGTATCGTACATTTTAT
>NZ_JAAUWS010000194.1:0-253 GCF_014694465.1 Vibrio sp. S11_S32
TAAACCATGGAAAAACTCAGCACGGGTTGCTGGGTTGGATTTGAAAATGCCGCCTAGGGCTGTGGTGGTGGTCACACTGGTAGCATCCATCACGCCGCGAGATTTTACGCAGTAATGAGTGGCATCCGTAAGCGTTCACCAGCACCCTATTGACAGGGCTGGTGAACGTTAAAAACCGAATACGTTTGGGTAGGGCTGTCGATTCGTCACGGCTGTGACGATTTCGGACACAACTGACCATGCTGAGAGGCCA
>NZ_JAAUWS010000195.1:0-253 GCF_014694465.1 Vibrio sp. S11_S32
ATTTAGGTTCTTTTTTTCTGCTCATGTGAAGATAATGAAGCATAAAAAGGATCGTTCAATAGGCAATTGTAGATCAAGTGATGATCGTCACATTCGCCTGTCAATAGGGTGCTGGTGAACGCTTACCATATTACCACCTTAAATCCATTGCACTGATATGTTAGTCGATACAATAAATACCAACCGACCAATCACATAAGTCTACTGCTTTTTTAAACACCACTGTCGAACATTTCAAAACCGCGTTCATACT
>NZ_JAAUWS010000196.1:0-253 GCF_014694465.1 Vibrio sp. S11_S32
CTGCCAATTGAAACTGGGTATGCGGAATACTTGCAGTGGATTAATAAGCACGCTCAACCTGATGTTTTATAGTTACTATTCAAATTTGGATTTATATGCAAACTGTTTCGATTTTAGTAGATGTACATACCTTACCGCAACAGGTCGATTCTAAAATAAATCTGGAAAGGTATGTGTGATAAGGCTTCTCAGCCTTTTCCAGAAAAACAGTAGTTTTTGACTATTTTTCCTAAAATTCGAATTTTTAGAATAC
>NZ_JAAUWS010000197.1:0-252 GCF_014694465.1 Vibrio sp. S11_S32
ATTAAAAACGCCATAAAATCCTCATGGTAAACACTGGCCATACATACAGTGTAGCCATCAATGAATTATTTCCCAGATTTATTTATGTGTGTAAAATGCTTTTCCTATATCAACCTGTCATGGTAATTCGGGTATGTTGTCTGCGGCAATGCGCGGCATGGTGATGGGCGCGTCAAAACGCATGGTTACCTTTACCGTGATCTTCGCCGGTATTATTTCAAATACAGCCTCAGAGCTTGGTTATGTGGTGTT
>NZ_JAAUWS010000198.1:0-252 GCF_014694465.1 Vibrio sp. S11_S32
AACCAGAGTAATTCCCTAAAAAATCCATAGGGCACGCTCTCGCTCGACTATTTTGATAGTCGAACAAGACGATATTTTTTGTCTCTGCCAATGCTGCTTGTGGGGAATCCGCTCCTGAGCAATATAGGGTAATCCCCCCGAAAAATAACTGCTGGCAAAAGTAGAATTTTCTCGTAATCTAAACGTAGGAGATTCAATATGAAAAAATCACGATACACGGACAGTCAGATCCTCTCCATACTAAAACAAGCT
>NZ_JAAUWS010000199.1:0-252 GCF_014694465.1 Vibrio sp. S11_S32
TAAATCGATATCATCAGAGTTGGGACGCTGCCCTCAAGGTCGATATACAGCAATAACGGCGCATGCCAATGCACTCCGTAAGCGTTCTTGTGCCGCTAAATTTATGAAAGTGACGAATGAGCTTAATGACAAAGTGAAATCTTTCCTAAGCCTCGGTTTCAGTCCTGAGCAAATGGCTGGACGAATGAAAAAGGAAAAGATAAGTTATTGTGCCAGCATGCATACTATTTATCGTTTAATTGCTCGAAATGG
>NZ_JAAUWS010000200.1:0-251 GCF_014694465.1 Vibrio sp. S11_S32
TGCTGGCATAGCCAGCAGGTGTTTTTTTGTTGTTACTGGATTTGAAGGTGGCATTGAACACTACAAGTTACAAAACGGTATTTTTCTACGTGCCAGGTAATCACATGGGAACCAATAACATAGGAGGACGTCCCATGAGATTTCTAAAACTAAAAGAAGTAATGCAAAAGACCGCCCTTAGCCGTTCAGCGATTTACAGAAAAATGAATGATAATAACTTTCCGCAATCAATCAATCAATTTAGGTGATAG
>NZ_JAAUWS010000201.1:0-251 GCF_014694465.1 Vibrio sp. S11_S32
TTAAAAACGCCATAAAATCCTCATGGTAAACACTGGCCATACATACAGTGTAGCCATCAATGAATTATTTCCCAGATTTATTTATGTGTGTAAAATGCTTTTCCTATATCAACCTGTCATGGTAAAAATATTTATTACACCACGCGTGATATTTACCATCGTCACTTTGACTACAATGCTTTTTGGGCCAAAGTCATGAAAGATCGCACCTTAGTACATGCTAATGCCTATGCAATCGCGCGCAGTGATGA
>NZ_JAAUWS010000202.1:0-251 GCF_014694465.1 Vibrio sp. S11_S32
GTCAATGAAAATTGGCCACAGTTTTAGAGTTTTCCCAATATAATTGTTCCGATCTATTAGGTGTTAACCCTCCATTATATTGATGCGGTCTGAGTCGGCTGTAATAACCTGTTATATATTTAATGATATTCTGGTCTAATCGATCTGGACACCTTGATTGTGGATAATACGATAATCAATCGAGGTGAATATGAATACAAAACGTCAATATCGAACTTATACGAAAGAATTTAAAGAAGAGGCAATCGGCC
>NZ_JAAUWS010000203.1:0-251 GCF_014694465.1 Vibrio sp. S11_S32
TTAGGTTCTTTTTTTCTGCTCATGTGAAGATAATGAAGCATAAAAAGGATCGTTCAATAGGCAATTGTAGATCAAGTGATGATCGTCACATTCGCCTGTCAATAGGGTGCTGGTGAACGCTTACATATATTAAAACAACAATTTAATCCTACAGTGCCCAATCGTATTTGGGCCGGAGATGTTACTTATCTGAGAACCAATCAAGGTTGGATGTATCTGGCTGTAGTCATGGATTTACATTCACGCCGGAT
>NZ_JAAUWS010000204.1:0-250 GCF_014694465.1 Vibrio sp. S11_S32
AACCAGAGTAATTCCCTAAAAAATCCATAGGGCACGCTCTCGCTCGACTATTTTGATAGTCGAACAAGACGATATTTTTTGTCTCTGCCAATGCTGCTTGTGGGGAATCCGCTCCTGAGCAATATAGCCACATATAACACTGTTTGTTTTCTTTAAGTACATTGAGTGGTGTTTCATCCGCTTGAATAACCACTTGCTCTAGCAAGTGGTTTCTCAAGGCTTGATAAAGCGGTTTGAATTTCTCACTTAC
>NZ_JAAUWS010000205.1:0-250 GCF_014694465.1 Vibrio sp. S11_S32
GGCAAAACCGCATTAACCGCCGAAATGGGTGAAATGACCACCAATGGTGGGGATCCAATTAACTTCAGCATGACCACCGATGCCAATGGCGTGACCACCATCTCTGGTGTGGATGGGGCGGGTAATCCGGTCCTAGACATCACCATGACCCCAACCATGGATCCGGCAACGGGCGATGTCACCGTGACCACCGATGTTAATCAATACCAACCATTGGATGACAACAACGGCACGGGTGAGAATACCGGTC
>NZ_JAAUWS010000206.1:0-248 GCF_014694465.1 Vibrio sp. S11_S32
AGTCGTGGAAGTTTAGGCTCTCGTCAATTAGCTAAGAAACTACGTGAAGAAGGCTTCACTATCGGGCGTTATCGTACTCGCACCATCATGCGTAAGTTAGGTCTTGTTGTGCGTCAGCGTCGAGCTTGTTTAGACAATGCTGTCGTCGAACGGTTCTTCGGTAGCTTGAAAAATGAATGGCTACTCAATGTGGTTTATTTAACGCGTGATGCAATGAAAGAAGATGTTGAAGAATATATCCGGTATTA
>NZ_JAAUWS010000207.1:0-247 GCF_014694465.1 Vibrio sp. S11_S32
AAGATGTTGAAGAATATATCCGGTATTACAACCATGAAAGGTTGCATACTACGCTTGGTGATTTAACGCCAATCGACTATGAAAAATTACAAAGTCAGGTGTCCTATTGGGCTTGACCAGAATATCGACAATCGGCTCAGGTATTTCATGCACTTGATGACGGTAATAAGGGGCTTTATCAATTTGAATATCACTGCTACCACAGCAGGCGCATGAATTTTCTGGCAAGCAATTAATAACAGTATCG
>NZ_JAAUWS010000208.1:0-246 GCF_014694465.1 Vibrio sp. S11_S32
GGGGGGGGGGGGGGGGGGGGGGGGGGGGGGGGGGGGGGGGGGGGGGGGGGGGGGGGGGGGGGGGGGGGGGGGGGGGGGGGGGGGGGGGGGGGGGGGGGGGGGGGGGGGGGGGGGGGGGTGGGGGGGGGGGGGGGGGGGGGGGGGGGGGGGGGGGGGGGGGGGGGGGGGGGGGGGGGGGGGGGGGGGGGGGGGGGGGGGGGGGGGGGGGGGGGGGGGGGGGGGGGGGGGGGGGGGGGGTGGGGGGGG
>NZ_JAAUWS010000209.1:0-246 GCF_014694465.1 Vibrio sp. S11_S32
CTTCACTATCGGGCGTTATCGTACTCGCACCATCATGCGTAAGTTAGGTCTTGTTGTGCGTCAGCGTCGAGCTTATAAAATCACCACCAAGCGGAAACATAGTGATAGCGTTGCAGATAATATATTAAAACAACAATTTAATCCTACAGTGCCCAATCGTATTTGGGCCGGAGATGTTACTTATCTGAGAACCAATCAAGGTTGGATGTATCTGGCTGTAGTCATGGATTTACATTCACGCCGGAT
>NZ_JAAUWS010000210.1:0-235 GCF_014694465.1 Vibrio sp. S11_S32
CAACCATTGGATGACAACAACGGCACGGGTGAGAATACCGGTCTTATTACCAACATTGATGATGTGATCTCAGTCGAGTTGCCATTTGAAATCGATGACACCGATGGCGATACGTCGGATGTGACGGTACACGTCAACTTTAAAGATGGTGAAGATCCAAGCTTTGGCGTGGACACGGGCGCCAGCATCACTGAAAATGACGGCACCCAAACCGCCAATGGTTCGATTGAATTTG
>NZ_JAAUWS010000211.1:0-222 GCF_014694465.1 Vibrio sp. S11_S32
GACCGGTATTCTCACCCGTGCCGTTGTTGTCATCCAATGGTTGGTATTGATTAACATCGGTGGTCACGGTGACATCGCCCGTTGCCGGATCCATGGTTGGGGTCATGGTGATGTCTAGGACCGGATTGCCGTCCCCATCCACACCAGAGATGGTGGTCACGCCATTGGCATCGGTGGTCATGCTGAAGTTAATTGGGTCACCACCATTGGTGGTCATTTCAC
>NZ_JAAUWS010000212.1:0-216 GCF_014694465.1 Vibrio sp. S11_S32
CTAGGGGCTGTTGATCTTTCGTGATTAAATTTTGTTCGAGATAAAAGCCTTTTAATCGAGGCAAGTCGATTGAAGCCTAGTTATTCTAAGTAAATGTGACTTAACGAAGAGTAAAAGGCTTTTAGCCGAACCCTTCGGGCTGCGTTTGTTGGTCTTTTCTACTTCGTCATCGGCTTTTCGTGTAGCCAGCTACACCACAAAGCCTCTTCCTTGTAT
>NZ_JAAUWS010000213.1:0-207 GCF_014694465.1 Vibrio sp. S11_S32
TCATGCTGAAGTTAATTGGGTCACCACCATTGGTGGTCATTTCACCCATTTCGGCGGTTAATGCGGTTTTGCCCGCATCGGTCATGCGCAGCGTGCTTGGATCCAAATTATCACTTGGCGACTCAATTGTAACCGAGCTTGAACCATGCACTGGGTATTCGTTGCCTTCGGCTGGGTTTTGCACATCGCCTTCGTCAACAGTGACCG
>NZ_JAAUWS010000214.1:0-206 GCF_014694465.1 Vibrio sp. S11_S32
CTCAAAGAGGCTTACTTTTCCATAGTGATAGAGGCTCACAGTACACCAGCAGTTCATTTCAGCACCTGTTAACGAGAAATGGCATCACATCATCAATGAGCAGCGTTGGAGCTTGTTTAGACAATGCAGTCGTCGAACGGTTCTTCGGTAGCTTGAAAAATGAATGGCTACTCAATGTGGTTTATTTAACGCGTGATGCAATGAAA
>NZ_JAAUWS010000215.1:0-204 GCF_014694465.1 Vibrio sp. S11_S32
TCGTTATAAGACCAAAAACTGGAAGTTATATAATCAATCACTGATTAAACGTGGTTCACTGACTTTCTGGATTGATGAAGAAGCTATCCAAGAATGGAAAGAAGCTAAACAAGGGCTGCGTGGTAGACCTCGTATTTTCAGTGATTTAGCAATAACAACAGCGCTTATGGTAAAACGTATATTTTCAATGCCCTTAAGGGCATT